>LN890288.1:0-325158 GCA_900016775.1 Serratia symbiotica | reverse complement strand
CACTAAATACTGACCCAATATGATTTTTCATAAAATCACATTTTAACCAATCTGAAACATTACGTGTAGCTTTATCTGCACGACGTTCAGCTATTGAACAATATACACCTAATTTTAACATTTCTTCATATTTACTATGATAACCACCAGTTGGTAAAAAACATCCTTTAAATTTTATTTGTTTTTTAAATAATTGATATTTAATAGCACGATGTAAAACTAAATCTGAATAACGACGAATTGGAGAAGTAAAATGACTATAAGAAGATAATGCTAAACCAAAATGTCCTCGATTTTCTGGATCATAAATTGCTTGCTTCATTGATCGCAATAACATATTTTTTAACATTTCACAATCAGGACGTTTAGATATTTTATCTATTATAATAGAAAAATCTTTTGGTTGTGGTTTATTCCCACCTCCTAAAACTAATCCTAATTCATGTAATACATTTCGTAATGTTAATATATTATTATCATTTGGTCTATCATGTACACGAAATAATGCTGGTTCATTATTTTTTTCAACAAACTTTGCTGCAGAAATATTAGCCATAATCATACATTCTTCAATTAATTTATGAGCATCATTACGTATTACTGGTTCAATACGTTTAATATGATGTTTAGAATCAAAAATAAATTTAGTTTCATGAGTATCAAATATAATACCACCACGTTTAGTACGTTCATGATCTAATACTTTATACATAGTATATAATTCTTCTAAATGATTAACAAGTGGATAATAATATTTTCGTAATGATTTATCTCCTTGTAAAATACGCCAGACTTTATTATAAGTTAAACGTGCATGAGAAGTCATAATTGCTTCATAAAATTTAGCTTTTAATAACTTTCCTTGTGAAGATAAAGTCATTTCACAAACCATACAAAAACGATCTACTTTAGGATTAAGTGAACAAAGTTCATGAGATAATAATTCTGGTAACATTGGAATTACTTGTGATGGAAAATATACTGATGTAGCACGATTACGTGCTTCATTATCTAATGCAGTATGTATACGTACATAATAACTAACATCAGCAATAGCTACCCATAATTTCCAACCACCCCCATATTTTTTTTCACCATAAACTGCATCATCAAAATCATATGTATCTTCATTATCAATTGTAACTAATGGTAATTTACGTAAATCTACTCGACCTTTTTTATTTATTTCTGGAATATTTTTTTTTAAATTATTTATTTGTTCTTCTACTTGAGGGGGCCAATGATGAGGAATTTCATAAGTACGTAATGCAATATTAGTTATAATATTAATATTAATTTTATTACCAATAATTTCAATAATTTTACCAATTGCTTTTTTATAAAAACTTGGTCGTTTAATTAATTTAACTACTACTATATATCCTATTTTAGCACCATTAAAATCAGTAGGGGGAATTAAAATATTAAAATTTAAACGATTATCATTTGGAACTACAAATCCTTGATTAGAATTTATAAAAAATCGACCAATAATATGAGTATTTTTTGGTATTAAAATACGTATAATACGTGCTTCTCGACGTTTTTTTTGATTAAAATTTAATTCTTGCGCTAATACTATATCACCAAGAATAACTACTTTCATTTGTTCATTAGAAAGATATAAATCACCTTGATTATCTTCAGTACGTAAAAATCCATAACCATTTCGATGACTAATAACAGTCCCACGTAATAAATTTATATCTGTTGATAATATATAATATTTATGATGAATAAATATTATTTGATTATCACGTTCCATAGCACATAATCGATATTTTAATGCTTTTATTTGTTCTTTTTTAGTTAATTTTAAATCTATAGTAAGTATTTTAAAACTTATTGGTTTTTTTTGTTTTTCTAAATAAGATATTATATATTCTCTACTAGGAATTGGAGATTTATATTTTTTTATTTCTCTTTCTATAAATAAATCTTGTGACATTATGTAATCTCCATTATTCTTATAAAAATATTTTTAAATTAAATTTATATATATTTTATTTAATGAATGATATATTTGATAATAATAATTTTTAATTATTTTAAATATTTTATAATAATTATATTTTATAAAAAATATTTAATTAAAATATTTAATTTATTATATGAAAAATTTTGTTTAATAAAATTATAATTTTAATAAAATAATTCATATTTATTAATTATTTCTTAATATATTTTAAAATACTTTTTTATTAAATTATTTTAAATTTTTTACAATATAAATAATATTTCATTTTAATTATATCAACATAAATATATATTTTATTATATTTATCATTATAAAAATAATAATTTATTTAATTTAAATATATTAAAATCTTATTTTTTAAAAAAATAATTAAAAATAAAATTATTTAATTATATTTTTTTAAACATTAAATCGAAAATATTATTTCCAATATTTTTTCCACGTAATTCAAATTTTGTTGTAGGACGTATATTTATATTTAAAATATAATTGTTTTGATTAGACATATTATAAAAATTTGGAATTTTATTAATAATTTTTAATGTATGTTTTGCATAAGATTCACAATCAGTAGCCATATGAAAAATTCCATTAATTTTTAACTTTTGTATAATTAATTTAAGAAAAGAATATTGAATAATACGACGTTTATTATGACGTAATTTAGGCCATGGATCAGGAAAAAAAATTTGAATCGTATCTAAAGAATTATCTAAAATCATATTTTGTAATACTTCAATTGCATCATAATATATTAAACGTAAATTTTTTAATTTAGCTATATTAGCATTTTTCAAACAAGAAATTATTCCAGGTAAATACACTTCTATTCCTAAAAAATTTTTTTGTGGATTTTTTTTTGCCATTTCTATTAAAGAACTACCAATACCAAAACCAATTTCTAATATAGTTATTGTGTTTCTATGAAATAATGTAAATATATCAATAGGATTAACTTGATATTCTAAACCCATTATTATCCAATATTTATTTAATATTTCATTTTGTTTATTATTTAATTTTCTATGTCTCAGTACAAAACTACGAATATATTTTTTAGAATAATTGTTAAAATTAATTTTTGAAGAAAGAAAATTATGTATCATAATATTTATATTTAATTATTAAATAATTTTAATATTAAAATGATAATTAGTAATATTATTTTTTATTAAAAAATATTTTGTAATATAATATAAACATAAATATATTAAATATTTTAAAAAAAAAATAAATTTATAATTTTTATTATAAAATATCATTTCTTATGTTATAGGTATTTAATTTTTTATGATTAAAATAAATCAATTTTCATTTTTAATAAATAAATGGTATAAATATTATGGACGAAAAAACTTACCATGGCAAATTAATAAAAATATTTATACAGTATGGTTATCTGAAATAATGTTACAACAAACTAAAGTTATTACTGTTATTCCTTATTTTAAAAAATTTATTTTATATTTTCCTAACATAACTACATTAGCTAATGCTTCTTTAAATGAAGTATTATATTTATGGACTGGTTTAGGTTATTATGCACGAGCTAGAAATTTACATAAAACAGCAAAAATTATTACTCTTAAATATAAAGGAAAATTTCCTACAATTTTTGAAGAAGTTATTAATTTACCGGGGATTGGACGTTCTACAGCTGGTGCTATATTATCTTTATCAGATAATCAATATTATCCAATTCTTGATGGTAATGTTAAACGAATATTAACTAGATGTTATGCAATTGAAGATTTTATAAATACAACAAAAACTGAAAATAAACTTTGGGAAATTAGTAAAAATTTAACTCCTATTTATAATAGTGGTAAATTTAATCAAGCAATGATGGATTTAGGATCTATAGTATGTACTCGTATTAAACCAAAATGTGAAATGTGTCCAATTAATATTTTTTGTATTGCTTATATTAATAAAACATGGGAAAGATATCCTAAAAAAAATATTAAAAAAAAAATACTTAAAAAAACAATTTATTTTTTATTATTACAATATAATCAATATATATGGTTAGAACAACAATCAAAAACTGGAATATGGGGTGGTTTATTTTGTTTTCCAAAATTTAATACTCAATCTGATTTAGAATTTTGGATAAAAAAATATAACATAAAATATAATTTATTTAAAAAATTAAATATTTTTCATCATAAATTTAGTCATTTTTATCTTAATATAATACCAATTCAATTAAAAATAAATATCAAAATTAATAATATTAATGAGAGTCAAAAAGGTTTATGGTATAATTTAATAAAACCATCTTTACTTGGAATTCCTACTCCAGTTAATTATTTTTTACAATTTTTAAAAAAACAATTTTAAAATTATAAAAATATTATATTTTTTAAGGAATCAATATGAAAAAAATTATTTTTTGTAATTTTTTAAAATGTAATTCTGAAGCACAAGATTTTCAAATTTATCCAGGTGATATTGGAAAATATATTTTTAATACAATATCTAAAAAAGCATGGACAAAATGGATAGAAAAACAAACTATATTAATTAATGAAAAAAAATTAAATATGTTAAAATTTAATGATTATAAATTATTAGAACAAGAAATGATAAAATTTCTTTTTAAAAAAAATATTGTAGATATTAAAAAATATATTACTTTGTTTAAATAATATCATTATATTTTATTTTAATATTTTATATATATGGTGTTAATATAAATGAGGAAAATATTATTTTTATTTATAATGATATTATTTTTAAGTACTTGTTCAAATAAAAATAATAATACTAATAATTTATCTTATATTAAAGATACTAATGGTTTTAATATTTTAATGAATCAATTTGCTTATAATATTGAAAATATTTGGGGTATAAATGAAATTTTAATTGCCGGACCTAGAGATTATGTAAAATATACTGATCAATATAAAACTCGTAGTCATATTAATTTTGATTTTGGTCTTATTACAATTGAAACTATTATGCATGTAAATCCAATTAAATATTTACGAAAAACTATAATTAATACATTATTAATGGGAGATAATTTTGATATTCTTGATTTATATTCTGATATTAATAATATTTCAATTAATCAAGAACCTTTTCTTTATGGACAATTATTAGATCATAAAGGATTTCCTATTCGTTGGGAATGGCAAGCAGCACGTTATGCTGATGAATTACTTCAAAACAAAATAAAAAAACGTATATCTGGATTAAATGTAATTTATACATTAAATATACAACTTTTAAAAAATCATTTAGATAAACGAGCACATAAATATTTACCTATAGTACATCAAGCATCAAAAAAATATGGTGTAAAATCATCTTTAATTTTAGCAATCATGCAAATTGAATCCAGTTTTAATCCATATGCTGTAAGCAGTTCTGATGCATTAGGTTTAATGCAAGTAATGCAACATACTGCAGGTAAAGATGTATTCCATACACAAGGAAAATGGGGAAAACCTAGTCGTAGTTATTTATTTAATCCTAATAATAATATTGATATTGGAACTGCTTATTTAGCATTATTACAAAATAATTATTTACGTGGTATTCAAAATCCAATTTCACATAGTTATGCAGTAATTACTGCATATAATAGTGGTGCGGGAAGTGTATTACGAGTTTTTTCTCATAAAAGAAATCATGCAGTACGTGTAATTAATAGTTTACAACCAGAAGAAGTATATAAAATACTTATTACAAAACATCCTATAACTGAATCTCGTCGTTATTTAGTAAAAGTAAATCAAATACAAAAAAGTTATCATCAAATAACTTAATTTTAATATTAATAAATATATTAAAATATAATATAATATTTTTTTATTATATTTCAAATAAATTATATTTTTAATTTATTATTTTTAGAAAATTAAAATAATTAAAAATTAAATTTTATATATAGAACTATTTTTTAATAATTATATTTTTTCTTAATAAAAATTATAATTTATTAAATGATATATAATATGTAACATTAAAATTTTATATTTAAAAAATATAATATGTAATGGGCCATTTAGCCCTTTTTTTATGTCTATGAAGTAAGTTTTATAAATTTAAATAAAAATAACTAATATAATTTTTAAATAAATATTTTTAATTTTAAATTTATAAGTATTAATTTTTTTTTATTATTAATTTATTTATATTTTTAATCAAAATAAAATTAATGTTAATAATTTCATTTATGTTAATTTAAAATTAATATTACATTAAATTTAAAAAAATAATTATAAATAATTATAATTTAAAAATTTTTAATTTTAATTTTAAGTATTAAATATTTATTTTAGAATATTGCTTATATTTTATTAATAAATAAATAAATTTTATTTTATATATAAAATAAAATAAATATAAATAAAATAATATTATTAAATTTATTAAAAGAGATATAATCATAGTTATGATTAATAATAAAAATAAAATATTTTTATTAAAAAATATTCAAAAAGAAAATTTCATACCCCATTTTTAAAATTTGTATGAGGCAACTAGAATGAATAAAGAAATTCTAGCTGTTGTTGAAGCAGTTTCTAATGAAAAATCACTTCCACGTGAAAAAATTTTTGAAGCGTTAGAAACTGCTTTAGCTACTGCTACAAAAAAAAAATATATACAAGATATTGAAGTTCGTGTAACTATTAATAGAAAAACTGGAGATTTTGATACTTTTCGTAGATGGATTATTGTACATGAAGTAACACAACCAACACGTGAAATTACTTTAGAAGCAGCTCAATATGAAGATCCTAAAACTAAATTAGGTAATTATATTGAAGATCAAATTAAATCAGTTATTTTTGATCGAATTACTACTCAAACAGCTAAACAAGTTATTGTACAAAAAGTTCGTGAAGCTGAACGTGCAATGATAGTAAATGCTTTTCGCAAACATAAAGGTGAAATTGTTACTGGTGTGGTAAAAAAAGTAAATCGTGATAGTATAATATTAGATTTAGGAAGTAATTCTGAAGCAATTATTGGACGCGAAGATATGTTACCTCGAGAAAATTTTCGTCCTGGTGATCGTATTCGTGGTGTATTATATTTAATACGTCCAGAATCACGTGGAGCACAACTGTTTGTTAGTCGTTCAAGTCCTGAAATGCTAAAAGAATTATTTCGAATTGAAGTTCCAGAAATTGGTGAGGAAATTATTGAGATAAAAGCAGCAGCACGTGATCCTGGTTCTAGAGCAAAAATTACAGTAAAAACCAATGATAAACGTATAGATCCAGTAGGTGCTTGTGTTGGTATGCGTGGTGCACGTGTTCAAGCTGTTTCTAGTGAATTAGGTGGTGAACGTATTGATATTGTTTTATGGGATGATAATCCTGCTCAATTTGTTATTAATGCTATGGCTCCAGCAGATGTTGCTTTAATTGTAGTTGATGAAGATAATTATACAATGGATATTGCTGTTGAAACTAATAATTTAGCACAAGCAATTGGTCGAAATGGTCAAAACGTACGTTTAGCTTCTCAGTTATTAAAACAACATCGTGAAAATGATAAATGGGAACTTAATGTAATGACTACAGATGATTTACAAGCTAAACGTCAACTTGAATCACGTACTGCCATTAATGGTTTTATGCAACATCTTAATATAAAAGAAAATATTGCTACTCTTTTGGTAGAAGCAGGTTTTTCTACTTTAGAAGAATTAGCTTATGTACCAATTAAAGAACTTTTAGATATCAATGGATTAAATGAAAATATAATTAAAACTTTACGTAAACAAGCTAGATCTGTATCAACTACTTTAGCTTTAGCTCAAGAAGAGAGTTTAAGTACAAAAAAACCATCTGAAGATTTACTTAATCTTCATGGTCTTAAACGTGATATAGCATTTAAATTAGCTGCAAATGGAATTGGTACTTTAGAAAATCTTGCTGAACAAGGAGTTAGTGATTTATCTCATATTGAAGGACTTACTGACCAATATGCTGCTAAATTAATAATGGCTGCACGTAATATTTGTTGGTTTAGTAAACATACATAATAAACTTTAGCAGGAAGGAACAGTATGACAATAGATGTAACTGTAAAATTGTTAGCAGCTGAGATTCAAACATCAGTCAATCGTCTATTAAAACAATTTGCTGATGCGGGAATTAATAAATTTGAATCAGATACTGTAACTCAGAAAGAAAAAGAAATTTTATTAGCATATTTAAATCATGAACATGGTAATTCATCAAGTAAATTTACTTTACAACGTAAAACACGTAGTACTTTAAATATTTCTAGTATAGGAGGTAAAAGTAAATCAGTACAAATTGAAATTCGAAAAAAACATACTTATATTAACCATAATACACAAGAAATTCAACAAAAAAATAAAAAGGAACAATCTTATCATAATATTGAAATAAAAAAACTACCGAAAATAAAAATTAAAAATGATACTACAGAATTAATTAAAAATAACGTAATGAAAAAAGAAAACAATACTCATCAAGATTATAAAAAAATAACTAAATTATCTCAAATTAAAAAAGAACGTCGTGAAATTAAAACTACTACATTAAAATATAAAACAGAAGAAGAAATACGTAAAAAAGTTGAAAAAGAAGTTAAGCGTTTAGCAAAAAAAGTACGTAAAATGGCAGAAGAAAATAAAGAAAAATGGGCTAAAGATGAAATAAAAAATGCTGAAGTAGAAAATTCTGATTATCATATAACTACTTCTAAATATGCTCGTGATGCTGAAGATGAAAATGATGCTAAAGTTGAAAGTGAACGACATCATCGTATTCGTAATCATAAAATTAATAAACATAAAAAAAATAATAAATTTTTTGATTCTAAAATAAATCATGAAGAAATTCGTACTATATTTAAAAATAATAAAGGAAAAAAAAGATTTAGTAGTTTACAACAAAGTTTTAATAAACCAGCCAAAACAATTAATCGTGATGTAGTAATTAATGAAACTATTACTGTTTCTGAATTAGCTAATAAAATGGCAGTAAAAAGCTCTCAAGTTATTAAACTAATGATGAAATTAGGAGAAATGGTTACTATAAATCAAATTATAAATCAAGAAACTGCAGAATTAATAGCTAAAGAAATGGGTCATAAAGTTATTTTACGTAGAGAAAATGAATTAGAAGAATCTTTAATGAATGATCGTGATACTGGAGCTGTAATTAAATTACGAGCACCAGTAGTAACTATTATGGGTCATGTCGATCACGGTAAAACTTCTTTATTAGATTATATTCGTTCTACTAAAATAGCAAAAAATGAAGCTGGAGGTATTACTCAACATATTGGTGCTTATAGAGTAAAAACTAATAACGGTATTATTACTTTTTTAGATACTCCAGGTCATGCAGCTTTTACTTCTATGAGAGCTCGTGGTGCTCAAGTAACTGATATTGTTGTTTTAGTAGTTGCAGCAGATGATGGTGTAATGCCACAAACTATAGAAGCTATTCAACATGCTAAAGCAGCAAAAGTACCTTTAATAGTTGCAATAAATAAAATTGATAAACCAGAATCAAATATAGATCATATTAAACAAGAATTATCTAAATATCATATAATTTCAGAAGATTGGGGTGGTGAAATACAATTTGTTTATGTTTCTGCAAAAAATGGTACTGGTATTAATAAATTACTTAATGCAATTTTGTTACAAGCTGAAATGTTAGAATTAAAAGCAATACATAGTGGAATGGCAAGTGGTATAGTAATTGAATCTTCTTTAGATAAAGGTCGTGGACCAGTAGCAACTATTTTAATTCAAGAAGGTATTTTACATAAAGGTGATATTGTTTTATGTGGTTTTGAATATGGACGTATACGAGCACTTCGTGATGAAATGTTAAATGAAATAAATTTAGCCGGTCCATCAATTCCAGTAGAAATTTTAGGATTATCTAATATACCGATAGTAGGTGATAAAGTAACTGTAGTTCGTGATGAAAAAAAAGCACGTGAAGTTGCATTATATCGTAAAAATAAATCTCGTGAAATTAAATTAACTCTTCAGAAAAAAAATAATTTAGAAAATATTTTTTCTAATATAAATAATAAAGAAAATTCTGAATTAAATATTGTATTAAAATCTGATGTACAAGGTTCTTGTGAAGCAATTATAGATTCATTATTAAAACTTTCTACTAATGAAGTAAAAATAAATATTATTGGTTCTGGTGTAGGTGGTATTACTGAAACTGATGCGACATTAGCAGCGGCTTCTAATGCAATTATTATAGGTTTTAATGTTCGTGTAGATACTTCTGCTCGTCGTATAATTGATACAGAAAATTTAGATTTGCGTTACTATTCTGTAATTTATACTTTATTAAATGAAATAAAACAAGCTATGAGTGGTATGTTATCACCTGAATATAAACAACAAATTATTGGTTTAGCTGAAGTACGTAATATTTTTAAATCACCAAAATTAGGTGCTATTGCTGGTTGTATGGTTATTGAAGGAATAATAAAACGTCATAATCCAATTCGTATATTACGTAATCATATAGTTATTTATGAAGGTAAATTAGAATCTTTACGTCGTTTTAAAGAAGACATTAATGAAATTCGTAATGGTATAGAATGTGGAATTGGTATTAAAAATTACAATGATATACATATTAATGATATAATTGAAGTTTTTGAAACTATTGAAGTTAAACGTATTATTACTTAATAAAAATATATTTAATATATCAACTTAAATATAATTTAAATTATTTTAATAAATAAAAAAAAACAAAATTAAGTAATTAATACATTTCTTATATATAAAAATTTTATTTTTTAATTTTATTACGGATTTTAAAATGAAAAAAAAAAAATATCGTACTCAACGTATATCAAAAGAAATAAAAAAAGGAATTTCGATTATTTTACAATATAAATTAAAAGATTTAAATCTTGGAATGATTACTATATCAGATGTAAAAATTTCTCATGATTTAACTTATGCTAAGGTTTATGTTACTTTTTTAAATTTATTTGTAAAAAACAATAATATTGATTTAATTCAAAATAAAATTAAAATATTACAAAATATTTCTGGTTATATTCAAGGACAACTAGGTAAAATGATGTATTTTCGTTTATTACCTAAATTAACTTTTTTTTATGATAATACACTTTTAAATGGTATATATATATCTAATTTAGTTAATAAAGTAATAAATAATGATTTTAAACATTATAATATATTTAATGGTAAATAAAGAATTTCATGAGTTTTAGTCATCAAAAAAAAAGATATAATGTTAATGGTATATTATTATTAGATAAACCAAAAGGATTATCATCTAACGATGCTTTACAAAAAATAAAACGTTTATATAATGCTAATCATGCAGGACATACTGGAACATTAGATCCATTAGCTACTGGTATGCTTCCGATTTGTTTTGGAGAAGCAACAAAATTTGCTAAATTTTTATTAAATTCTAATAAACGTTATCGAGTTATTGCAAATTTAGGTAATCGAACTGATACTTCAGATTCATATGGTAAAATTTTACAAAATAGACCAGTATGTATAACTTTAACAAAACTTCTTTCAGTATTAAATAATTTTCGTGGTGATATTCAACAAATTCCATCAATGTATTCAGCATTAAAATATAAAGGTAAAAAACTTTATGAATATGCGAGAAAAGGTATTGAAATACCCCGTAAAGTACGTACTATTACTATATATCAATTAAAAGTTATTCATTGGAATAAAAATAAATTAGAATTAGAAATATATTGTTCAAAAGGTACTTATATTCGTACTCTTATTGAGGATATTGGTGAAATATTAGGTTGTGGTGCACATGTAATTTATTTACGTCGTTTAGAAGTAGCAAATTATTCAGTGCATAACATGATTACATTTGAATATTTAAATCTATTAATAAAAAATAATGAAATAATTACATTAAATAAAATACTTCATTCTTTATTATTACCAATAGATAGTTTAGTTTATCATTATCCAGAAGTAAATATTTTACCTATTGAAGCAAATTGTATTAAACAAGGACAATCAGTATGGATTATGAATTCATTTAATTCTAGTATAGTACGTATTACAGAAGGTAAAAATCATAAATTTATTGGTATAGGTACTATTATGAAAAATGGTAAATTAATTCCAACTAGATTGTTAGTTTAGTGTATAAACTAAAAGTAAAATATATATATATATAATTTAATCAATGTTAAAATTAAATAATATATTATTTATATTAAATTTCTAAATTAGAAATGATACTTTTAGTTATTATTGATAATTTGGAATATTATAATGTCTCTAAATTTTATATCTACAAATCAAATTATAGTTGATTTTGGTCATAATATTAATGATAGTGGTTCAATTGAAGTTCAAGTTGCTTTATTAACTAAACGAATTAATCATTTACAAAATCATTTTTCTATACATAAAAAAGATCATCATAGTCGTCGTGGTTTATTACATAAAGTTTGTCAACGTCGTAAACTTTTAGATTATTTAAAACGTAAAAATATAATACGTTATATGAATTTAATTAAACGTTTAAGTTTACGTCGTTAATTAAATTAATTTAATTAAAAGGAGCTAATTATAGCTCCTTACTTAAAAAAATAAAATAATTAAATTAATATATTATTAAATATTACAAATAAATTTTTTTATTATATATTTTCTATTAATAATAATTTTATTTTTATAATAAATAAAAATAATTATAAATTATAAAAATATAAATAAAAAATTATTTAAATCATATACGTATTAAAGTTAATATAATAATACGTTATTAATTAAGGATATAATTTTGTTGACACCGATCATTCAAAAATTTCAGTATGGCCAACACATCGTTACTATTGAAACTGGTATTATGGCACGTCAAGCTAGTGCTGCTGTTATGGTAAATATGGATGATACAGTTGTATTTACTACAGTTGTAGGTCAAATCAAAAGTAAACCTGGTCAAATTTTCTTTCCATTAACTGTTAATTATCAAGAACGTGCTTATGCAGCTGGGCGTATACCAGGAAGTTTTTTTCGTCGTGAAGGTAGACCAAGTGAAAATGAAATATTAATATCTCGTTTAATTGATCGTCCAATTAGACCTCTTTTTCCAGATAAATTTTTACATGAAGTACAAATAATAGCTACTGTAGTTTCTATCAATCCAGAAATTAATCCAGATATTGTTGCTATGATTGGGGCTTCTACTGTACTTAGTATTTCTGGTATTCCATTTAAAGGTCCAATTGGTGCAGCACGTGTAGGTTATATTAATAATAAATATATATTAAATCCTACAACTGAAGAAATGAAAAAAAGTAGTTTAGATTTAATAGTTTCTGGTACACAGAATGCTGTATTAATGGTGGAATCTGAAGCAGATATATTAAATGAAAATCAAATTCTTGATGCAATACTTTTTGGTCATCAACAACAACAAATAGTAATTAAAAATATTAATTCTTTAGTTTCTGAAATAGGTAAACCTAAATGGAATTGGCAATCACCTTTAATAAATACAGAATTAAATTTAAAAGTTACTAAATTAGCCAAAACTCAATTAGAAATAGCTTATAAAATTACAGAAAAACAAGAACGTTATGCAAAAATAGATACAATAAAAGATAGTGTAATTGAAATATTATTAGCACAAGATGAAACGTTATGTATTTCAGAAATTTATGATATTCTTAAAATTATTGAAAAAAATGTAGTACGTAATTATATTCTTTATCATAAACGACGTATTGATGGACGTGAAAAAGATATGATTCGTAATTTAGATGTACGTACTAGTATACTTCCTCGAACGCATGGATCAGCATTGTTTACTCGTGGAGAAACTCAAGCATTAGTTACTGTAACATTAGGTACTTCACGTGATGCTCAAAATTTAGATGAATTAATTGGAGAAAAAACTGATAATTTTTTATTTCATTATAATTTTCCTCCATTCTCAGTTGGAGAAACTGGAATGATGAGTTCACCTAAACGTCGTGAAATTGGTCATGGACGTTTAGCAAAACGTAGTATTTTAGCTGTTATGCCTCAAAAAGAAAATTTTCCATATACTATACGTATAGTTTCTGAAATTACTGAATCTAATGGATCTTCTTCTATGGCGTCAGTTTGTGGTGCTTCTCTTGCATTAATGGATGCAGGTGTACCAATAAAATCAGCTGTAGCAGGTATTGCTATGGGTTTAATAAAAGAAGATAATAATTTTGTAGTATTATCAGATATTTTAGGTGATGAAGATCATTTAGGAGATATGGATTTTAAAGTAGCTGGTACTAAATTAGGTATCACTGCATTACAAATGGATATCAAAATTGAAGGAATTACTCGAGAAATTATGAAAGTTGCATTAAATCAAGCTAAACAAGCAAGATTACATATTCTTAAAATTATGAAACAAGTAATTAATATTCCTCGTTCTGATATATCTCAATTTGCACCACGTATTTATACTATTAATATTAATCCGGATAAAATTAAAGATATAATTGGTAAAGGTGGTTCTGTAATTCGAGCATTAACAGAAGAAACTGATACTATTATTGAAATTAATGATAATGGTACAATTAAAATTGCTGCAACAAATAATAAAAAAGCTAAATTTGCTATTCATAGAATTTCAGAAATTACAGCAGAGATTAAAATTGGTAATATTTATCAAGGTAAAATTACTCGTATTGTAGATTTTGGTGCATTTGTTAGTATTTTAGGAGGTAAAGAAGGTTTAGTACATATATCTCAAATTTCAAATAAACGTATTGAAAAAATTACTGATTATTTAAAAATCGGTCAAGAAATACCAGTAAAAGTACTTGAAATTGATCGTCAAGGACGAATACGTTTAAGCATTAAAGAAACAATATAAATTAATTTAAAATTTAATTTATATATAAAAAATAAATTTTATTATTTTTTTTATAAATGTTTAATATATATAAAAAATTATTTAAATTATAATTATTAAAATATAAATTATAGTATGTTATTATATTATCAAATAATTTTAAATTTTAAAAAAAAATATTAATATTTTATTTAATAAAATATTAATTTATAAAAACAATTTTAATAAATTAATATAATAAAATAAATTAAATATTTAAATTATCATATTAAATTATTTTTTTAATAATATTTAAAAAATAAAATATTTTATAATATAAATATAATTATATTTACTTAATTAATTATTATTTGTAATATCAATAATATAAATATTTTTTTAAATTATTTAAATATATATTAATTAAAAATTTTAAATATTAAAATTAATTATTTAAATTAATATTATTTAAATTAAATTAATATAATATTATAAATAAAATTATTTAAATAATAAAATTAAATAAATTAATATTTATTTTATATTTTAAATTATAAATTATAAATTAAATAAATTTTAATTATAAAATAAAATTATTTATTTAACAAATTAAATTTTATTTATTTATAAATCAATTTAAGCCGGTTCATATTTTCTATGAAAATAATTGAAAATTTTCTTAATAGGTTATGTAGACTGGCTATCATTATTAATAAGGCATGTATACATGACTATTGAGTTTAAAATTTCTTTTTCTGATTTAGGTTTATCTGAGCCAATAATTTCTGCTTTAACTGATCTCGGTTATAAAAAACCATCACCAATTCAATTAAGTTGTATCCCTCATCTTTTAAAAGGTCGTGATGTATTAGGTATGGCGCAAACAGGTAGTGGAAAAACTGCAGCATTTTCATTACCTTTATTACATAATTTACAATCTCATTTAAAAATACCGCAAATTTTAGTACTTACTCCAACTCGTGAATTAGCAGTGCAAGTTGCTGAAGCTATGACTAATTTTTCTAAATATATAAATAATATAAATGTATTAGCTCTTTATGGTGGTCAACGTTATGATGTGCAGTTACGAACTTTACGTCAAGGACCACAAATTGTAGTAGGTACCCCAGGACGTTTATTAGATCACTTAAAACGTGGTACATTAAATTTATCTAATTTAAAAGGTTTAGTTTTAGATGAAGCTGATGAAATGTTACGCATGGGATTTATTGAAGATGTAGAAACTATTATGTCTAAAATTCCAGCTAAACATCAAACTGCATTATTTTCAGCTACAATGCCAGAAGCTATTCATCGAATCACTCGTCGATTTATGAAAAATCCTCAAGAAATACGTATAAAATCTAATATTACTACACGTCCAGATATTAATCAAAGTTATTGGATGGTATATGGTATACGTAAAAATGAAGCTTTAATACGTTTTTTAGAAGCAGAAGATTTCGATGCAGCAATTATTTTTGTACGCACTAAAAATGCTACATTAGAAGTAGCTGAAGCTTTAGAGCATAGTGGTTATAATAGTGCTGCTCTTAATGGTGATATGAATCAAACTTTACGTGAACAAACTCTTGAACGATTAAAAAATGGACGTTTAGATATTTTAATTGCTACTGATGTAGCAGCGAGAGGTTTAGATGTTGAACGAATTAGTTTAGTAGTGAATTATGACATGCCAATGGATTCAGAATCTTATGTTCATCGTATTGGTCGTACAGGTCGCGCAGGACGTACAGGTCGCGCATTATTATTTGTAGAAAATCGAGAACGTCGTATGTTACGTAATATTGAACGTACTATGAAATTAACTTTATCAGAAGTAGGATTACCTAATATTTCACTATTAAGTTCACGTCGTTTAGCTAAATTTTCTACTAAAGTTCAGGAACAATTAAAAAGTACTGATTTAGAAAAATATAAAATTTTACTTTCTAAAATACAATTAAAAGAAAAATTAAATATAGAAATTTTAGCTACTATTTTATTAAAAATGGCTCAAGGTGAACGTCCATTAATTATTAAACCAGATCCTATATTAAAATCACGTAAAAATCGAATTTTTAACAATCGTGAAGATCGTAATAATGATCGTAAACGTAACATATATTTTAATAATTCAAATAATGATTATTATCGTGAACGACGTAATACTAATAATATGCATGTTTATAGAATTGAAATTGGTCGTAATGATGGTATTGAAGTTCGTCATATTGTTGGTGCAATGATTAATGAAGGTGATATCAGTAGTCATTATATTGGTAATATAAAATTATTTTCTTCTTATTCTACTATAGAATTACAAAAAAATATACCTATAGAAATTTTAAAACAATGTGCTAATACTCGAATTATGAATAAACCTATAAATATGAAATTATTAAATAATAAAATACAATTCAATGTTCGACGTAATAATCGAAATATTTTAAATAATGAACGACGTGAAAATACTAATCGTCGTTTTATAAAATATAATCGTAATAATAATAATTTATCATAATAATAAAATTATATTAATAATTTTAAATAAAAATATATTAAAAATTTCTTTTAATTATTAATTTAATTTTATTAATATATTTAATATTTAAAAAATATAATGTTATATTTAATTTAATATATTATATTTATTTGAATATTTTTTATATTGCTCTACCTATGGTAGAGCTTTTTTTGACAAATTTTATTACAACAACCTTGAAATTTAATTTTACATTGTTCACATTGAATAAACAATAAATGACAATTTGGATTTTTACAATTAGTATGAGTATCATATAATATACCACATTGATAACAATGAGCTATAATATCATTAGTAATCCTTTCTCCCATTCGTTTATCAAATACAAAATTTTTTCCTATAAATTTTAAAGGCAATCCCTGTTTTTTGGCTTGATGAACATACTCAATAATACCACCTTCTATTTGATAGACGTTTTTAAAATTATTATATTTCATATAAGCACTAGCTTTTTCACAACGAATACCACCAGTACAATATATTACAATATTTTCATTTTTTTTATTTTTTAATATTTTAAGAATCATTGGTAACTGTTCACGAAATGTTTTTGAAGGTATTTCTATAGCATTTTTAAAATGACCTATTTCATATTCATAATGATTTCTTACATCTACAAATAATGTATTAGGACATTCACTCATTTGATTAACTTGTTTAGCTTTTATATATTTTCCTACATTTTTAGGATTAAAATCTTTATCATTAATACCATCAGAAATAATTCTATGACGTACTTTTATACATAAAACCCAAAAAGATTTTCCATTATCTTCTAATCCTATATTTAAACGTATTTGATTTAATTCAGGATATGAAGTAAATAACATATTTTTAAAATAAGTAAAATTAAATTTTGGTATACTTATTTGTGCATTAATTCCTTCTTTTGCTATATAAATTCTACCAAATATATCTAAATTATTTAATTGAATATAAAGTTTATCTCTAAATTCTTTAGGATTATTAATGTTAAAATATTTATAAAACGAAATTGTAATACGTGGTGTATTTTCAGTTAACATATTTTTTTTTAATTCTTTAATAGAAATTTTATTATGTAAAGTGAGCATAGTATATTTCCTTGTTTTTAAATAAAAACAAATATAATTTTATATAATTTAATTATATAAAATTATATTTAAATAATTAATAATCTTTATAAATGTATAAAATTAAAATAATAATATTATTAAATTAATCATTTACATATTATTATATTTATTAAATATTAAAATATTATATATATTAAAATTATAATAATTTATTAATTTAAAATATATAAAATAATAAATTTAAATCAATATAATTTTTAATAAAATTTAAATTTTATATAATATTTATCAAATGTATTAAATAATATTTAATTTTAAAATATTTATTAAAATAAAATTTATTATATATTTTAATTAATCATAAAAAAAATAATAAAATATTTAATAAATTAAAATTTAAATAAATTTTTTCATATTAATTTTAATTTATTTTTAAAACCAATTAAAAATTATACATTAATTAAATAATAAATTTATATTTTTAAATTAGAAAGTAAAATTAATATACAATGTTTAATAATATTTTATTATATAAATTAAAATTATAAAAATATAAAATAATTATAAATTAAATTACATATAAAAAATAAATTTTTCTATTTACCCCTTGATGCTGAGTTAGATGGCCCCATCTTATTTTTACCGTAGTTGCTGACCGTAAAGTAAAATTGAAATAATTGACAGTTTAAAAAATAATAAAATTTATTTTATATGGATTAGCAACCTGATCAATTATTAATTATAAATGGAGACGTTTAGATGGGTAAAATTATTGGTATCGATTTAGGTACAACCAATTCTTGCGTAGCAATTATGGACGGTACTAAGGCTCGTGTACTAGAAAATTCTGAGGGTGATCGTACTACTCCTTCTATTATCGCTTATACCCAAGATGGTGAAATTTTGGTTGGTCAACCAGCTAAGCGTCAAGCTGTTACTAACCCGAAAAATACTTTATTTGCGATAAAACGATTAATTGGGCGACGATTTCAAGATGAAGAAGCACAACGTGATAAAAGTATTATGCCTTACAAAATTGTTGAAGCTGATAACGGTGATGCTTGGTTAGAAGTAAAAGATCAAAAAATAGCACCACCTCAAATCTCTGCTGAAGTATTAAAAAAAATGAAAAAAACAGCTGAAGATTATTTAGGTGAGGCAATAACAGAAGCAGTAATTACTGTCCCTGCTTATTTTAATGATGCACAACGTCAAGCTACAAAAGATGCTGGTCGTATTGCTGGTCTTGAAGTAAAACGTATTATTAATGAACCTACTGCTGCAGCATTAGCATATGGTTTAGATAAAGAAGTAGGTAATCGTATTATTTCAGTTTATGATTTAGGTGGTGGTACTTTTGATATTTCAATTATTGAAATAGATAATGTTGATGGTGAAAAAACATTTGAAGTTTTAGCAACTAATGGTGATACTCATTTAGGTGGTGAAGATTTTGATAGTCGATTAATTAATTATTTAGTTGAGGAATTTAAAAAAGATCAAGGTATTGATTTACGTAATGATCCATTAGCAATGCAACGTTTAAAAGAAGCTTCAGAAAAAGCAAAAATTGAATTATCTTCTACTCAACAAACTAATGTAAATTTACCTTATATTACTGCAGATAGATATGGTCCAAAACATATGAATATTAAGGTAACCCGTGCAAAATTAGAATCATTAGTTGAAGATTTAATTATACGTTCTATTAAACCATTAAAAGTTGCACTTAAAGATGCGAAGTTATCAATCTCTGATATTCAAGATGTAATTCTTGTAGGAGGACAAACTCGTATGCCTATGGTACAAAAAAAAGTTGCTGAATTTTTTAATAAAGAACCACGAAAAGATGTTAATCCTGATGAAGCAGTAGCTGTAGGTGCAGCAGTACAAGCAGGTGTATTATCAGGTGATGTAAAAGATGTATTATTATTAGATGTAACTCCATTATCCTTAGGTATTGAAACTATGGGTAGTGTAATGACAGTATTAATTACTAAAAATACTACTATTCCTGCTAAACATAGTCAAATATTTTCAACTGCTGAAGATAATCAGTCTGCAGTAACTATTCATGTATTACAAGGTGAAAGAAAACGTGCAAGTGATAATAAATCTCTTGGACAATTTAATTTAGATGGTATTCAAGCAGCACCACGTGGTACACCACAAATTGAAGTAACTTTTGATATTGATGCAGATGGTATTTTACATGTATCAGCTAAAGATAAAAATACTGGTCGTGAACAAAAAATAACTATAAAAGCTTCTTCAGGTTTAAATGAAAAAGAAATACAAAAAATGGTAAATGATGCTGAACTTAATTCTGAATCAGATCGAAAATTTGAAGAATTAATACAAACTCGTAATCAAGCAGATCATCTTATTCATAGTACTCGTAAACAAATTAAAGATGTAGGAGATAAATTATCAAAAGAAGATAAAAAAACCATAGAAACAGCATTACAAGACTTAGAAACAGCATTAAAAGGTGAAGATAAGATTGCTATTGAAGTTAAAACTGAAGCATTAATAAAAGTAGTAGGAAAATTACTTGAAATAACTCAAGCTCAAAAAACAAAAGAAAATAATACTAATGATACAATAAAAAAAGATGATGATGTTGTTGATGCTGAATTTGAAGAAGTTAAAGATAAAAAATAATCGCCTGCAATAGGTGCGGAATAACGGTGTAAGCTGTTACTGGAAACCAGCACGGGTGTTGAGAAAAAACTCTACGCCCGTGAAGTATATTCAGGGTAATAAAAGAATGACTAAGAAAGATTATTATGAGATTCTTGGTGTAAGTAGAACAGCAGATGAGCGTGAAATAAAAAAAGCATATAAACGCTTAGCAATGAAATATCATCCTGATCGTAATCAGGAAAAAGGTGCTGAAATTTTATTTAAACAAAGTAAAGAGGCTTATGAAATATTAACTGATGAAAAAAAACGTGCTGCTTATGATCAATATGGACATGCAGCTTTTGAACAAGGTCATGCAACTAGTGGAGGTAATTCAGATTTTACTGATATTTTTGGTGATGTTTTTGGTGATATATTTGGCGGAACACGTCGTCAACGTGCATCTCGGGGTTCAGATTTACGATATAATATAGAACTTTCTTTAGAAGAAACTGTACGTGGTGTAACTAAAGAAATTAAAATTCCAACATTAGAAGAATGCGATTTATGTCATGGTAGTGGAGCTCAACCAGGAAGTTCACCTATTAGGTGTCCTACTTGTCATGGACAGGGACAAGTTCAAATGCGTCAAGGTTTTTTTAGTGTACAACAATCATGTCCACACTGTCATGGACAAGGACGAATTATTAAACTTCCATGTAAAAGATGTAAACGTCATGGTAGAATAGAAAAATTAAAAACATTATCTGTAAAAATTCCAGCTGGTGTTAATACTGGTGACAGGATACGTTTAACTGGTGAAGGTGAAATAGGAGAAAAAGGTGCTGCTTCAGGTGATTTATATGTTCAAGTTCAAGTAAAAACTCATCCTATTTTTGAACGTGAAGGTAATAATTTATATTGTGAAATACCTATTCATTTTGCTATGGCAGCATTAGGTGGAGAAATTGAAGTTCCAGCATTAGATGGAAGAGTTAAATTAAAAATACCACCAGAAACACAAACTGCTAAATTATTTCGTATTCGTGGAAAAGGTATAAAATCAATTAGAGGTCGTAATCAAGGAGATTTATTATGTCGTGTAATAGTAGAAACTCCTGTTAATTTAAATGATAAACAAAAACAAATTTTAAAAGAATTAGCAATAAGTTTAGGTGGACCATCTGGTGATAAAAATAATCCACGTTCAAAAAGTTTTATTGATGGAGTAAAAAAATTTTTTGATGATCTTACTCGTTGAAAACATAATAAAATTAATTTATTTTAAATTCAAATTTATAAAATTTATTTATAAAAAATAAACTAAAGATTTTAATTATTAATTTAAATTTTATGTTAATAAAAAATTAATAATTTAAAATATTAAATTTCATTAAAAATAAATTTAATAATTAATATTTTATAGAAAATAATTGTTAATTACATTAAATTAATACGTGTAATTAAATTTGATTTATAACGTGCTACTTTATTTTTATGTAATAATTTTTTAGTTGCTTGGCGATCTATAATAGATTGCATTATAAAAAATGTATTTTGTGCTGCTATTTTATCACCTGATAAAATAGCGGCAGATACTTTTTTTATAAAAGTACGTACCATTGAACGAGAAGAAGTATTTTTTTTTCTATTTTTTTCAGATTGTATAGCTCTTTTTTTAGCAGATTTAATATTAGCCAAAATTTAACTCCTAAAATATTTTATTAAAATATAATACAAAAATAAATATTATTTTTAATATATTAATTAATAGATTTATATCGAAAATTTATTTAAAAATTATTTTTATAATATAATTATAATTATTAAATATTTTAATTAATATTTAATTTATATCAAGATATTTTAAATTTATATTTAATATAATATTATAAATTAATAAAATATAAAATAAATTATTTAAATTATATTAATTTTAAATATTCTTTATTAATAAAATATAATAAATAATATTAAAATTTGTTATCTTATTTTAAATAAATTAAATTTTAAAAAATAAAAATATAATTTTTATAATATTAATATTAAATATATATTTATATTATATAATTTAATATTTATTTTAAAAATAATATTATTAAAGTTATAATAAAATTTAAAAATAATACATCATTTTTAATATAAGTAAAAAACATATTTTTATTTTTAATATTTCATTAATTTAAATAAATATTTAATAATATATTTTTAAAAAATATTAAAATTATAATATTATATTTATCTAAAATATCATAAATTATATATAATAAAAATATTTTTATAATAAATAATAATTATATTTTATTAAATAAAAAAATTATAAATATATAATATATTTTTTTATTTTATATTATATTAAACATTAATGAATTTAATAAATTTTATAGAATAAACTATTTCAAAAATTATTCAAGAAATATTGTTTTTTTACAAAAAAAATAAATATTATTGATAAATAATTCATTATAATTAATATAATTTAATAAAATTTAAAAATATAAAAATTATTTTTAAATAAATAATTATATAAAAATATGTTTAAATATAAATAAATTATTACTATTAATAAAATAAAGTGATATTTATATGAATAATAATAAAAAACCAATACTTCGTTTTTTACTATGTGGTAATATTAATGATGGAAAAAATACTTTAATTAAACAATTATTATATAATAATTATAAAATTAATAATATTAATTCTTTTTTATTAAATAATAAAAGTAATAATATTAATATTAAAGATCAAATATATAATTCTGTATTATTAAAAAATAATATTTATTTTTTACAAAAATATAATTTTTCTATTTATGTTTCTAATTATTTTTTTTCAACTAAAAAACGAAAATTTGTAATAATTAATCCTAAAAGTCATGAAAAACATATAAAAAATATAATAATTAGTTCATATATTTATGATATTCCAATTTTATTAATTGATGTATCTAAAGGTATATTAGATCAAACTTATAAATATAATTTTATTATAACTCTTTTAAAAATAAAAAAAATAATAATTATTTTAAATAAAATGGATTTAATAAATTATAAAGAATCAATATTTGATAAATATAAAAAAGATTGTATTATTTTTTTTAAAAAAATATCTTATAATTTAGAAATTATATTTATACCATTATCATCATTGTATGGTGACAATATAATATGTAAAAGTCAAAAGATGTCTTGGTATAATAAACCAACATTATTAGATGTTTTAGATTCTATTAATATTAACAATAATATTAATATTCAATCTTCATATTTTATAGTAAAACATATTAATCGTATTAATTCAAATGATTATGGATATTTTGGCATATTATCTTCTGGTATACTAAAAGTAGGACAAAAAATAAAAATTATTCCTTCTAATCAAACATCAATTATTAAACAAATTTTTACTGGTAATGATAATTTAAAAATAGCATTACCTAAATTTGAAATAACATTAGTTTTAAAAGATAAAATAAATATTAATCGTGGTGATGTAATAGTTAATGTAAACGAAGCATTACAATATATTAAAAATGTATTAATAAATATAATATGGATGTCTAAAAAACCATTACTATCTGGTTGTTCTTATAAAATAATCATAGATAATAAAAAAAATAATATTATAGTAAAAAATATTTATTATCAAATAAATATTAATTCTTTAGAAAAATATAAAACAGATAAAATTATATTTAATGAAATTGGTTTAATAGAAGTATTTTTTGATAAATCTATAATATTAAATCATGATAATAATTATTATTATAAAAAATTAATTGTTATTGACTCTTTAAGTAATATGATTATTGGCATTGGTTTTATTCGTAAAGTAATATTAAATGAAGATAAAATACAAAATAATCATTTTGAATTAAAATTAAATACATTAATTCATAAATATTTTTTAAATTAAAATAATAATTTTATTATTTTTGATTGAATATATTAAAACATAGTATAATATTTATATTATTAAATATTGATTATTTAAAATACAAAAAATAATTATTTTATTATATAATATAATAAAATTATAAAATTTTAAAATTTGTAATAAAAATTATTTTATAATAAAAATTATAATATTAATTATTATGTTTTATCTAAATTTTAAAATGTATAAATCATGTTTAAAAACATAAAATAATTAAGTGATGTTTTAAATATGAAAAAACTTACTTTACTATTAATAATACTACTTAGTTGGTTACATTATTCACTTTTGTTAGGAAAAAATGGTCTCCAAGATTATATACGAATTCATAAAGATATTATTATACAAAAAAAAATTAATGAAAAATTAAAAGAACGAAATAATTATTTATTTATGGAAATTAATGATTTAAATGAAAATCCAGAAGCACTGGAAGAACGTGCACGTAATGAATTAGGTATGATTAAATCTGGAGAAATTTTTTATCGTTTAGTTTCAACAAAATGTAATTATTGCACAATATCTTATAAAAAAATTATGTACAAAAATAATATATGAGTTATTCTAAAATAATTTTATCTTCAGTTATTGCTATTGTTCCTGCAGCAGGAATTGGTAGTCGTATGAAATCTTCTTGCCCGAAACAATATTTAATTATTAATCATTATAGTATAATAGAACATACTATTTATTCTTTATTAAATCATCCAAGAATTAAAAAAATTATAGTAGTAATTTCTTTTAAAGATCAATATTTTAAAAAATTACCAATTTTTAATGATCCTAGAATAACTGTTACAATAGGTGGTAAATATCGTATTCATTCAGTATTAGCTGGTTTAAAATTAGTTCATAATACAAAATGGGTATTAATACATGATGCTGTACGACCTTGTTTACATATTACTGATTTAACACGTTTATTATTAATAACAGAATATAATAATATTGGTGGTATTCTTGCTGTACCTGTTCGAGACACAATAAAATACGCTAAGAATAATACAAATATTATCTCTAATACAATTAAACGTAAAAATCTTTGGCAAGCATTAACACCTCAATTATTTCCTTTAAAATTACTTAAATTTTGCTTACAAAATATATTAAATAAAGGAATAATTATTACAGATGAAGCATCAGCATTAGAGTATTTTAATTATTATCCATTATTAATAAATGGAAGATCTGATAACATTAAAATAACATGGCCAGAAGATTTATCTATAGCTAAATTTTATTTAACTAAACTAAAATAATTAAGGAGATATTTTATTCGTATTGGTTATGGTTTTGATGTACATAGATTTGGTGGTAATAAACCATTAATTATCTGTGGTGTTAAAATTCCTTATAAAAATGGTTTATTAGCTCATTCAGATGGTGATGTAGTTTTACATGCAACAATAGATGCTTTATTAGGTGCATCAGGTCAAGGTGATATTGGTAGATTTTTTCCCAATACCAATAATAAATTTAAAAATATAGATAGTAGAAAATTACTTCGAAAAACTTGGTTATATATTCAAAACAAAGGTTATTTTTTAGGAAATTTAGATGTTACTATTATAGCACAACAACCTAAAATGTCTATATATATTCCAAAAATGTGTATATGTTTATCTACAGATTTAAAATGTGATAAAAATAATATTAATATTAAAGCTACTACTACTGATTATCTTGGTTTTGTTGGACGTTCTGAAGGAATTTCTTGTTCAGTAATTACTTTATTAACTAAAAAAATATATAAATAAAATAATTAAATTTATTTTTATAATTTATTATAAAATTTTATATAAAAATAAAAATATTTTTTATTAAAAATATAAATTAAATTATAATATATATTATTTAACTTAATGATATAAATTTAATTTAAAATTTATTTATTAAAAAATATTATATTGTAAATTAAATTTAATTTTTTTTATCAATAAAAAATAATTTTATATTTTATTTTTTTCAGTTAAAGGAGGTTATATGCCTATTACGTCTAATATTTTATATCGTGATAGTTTTAATTTTTTTCGTAATCAATTAATTAATATTTTAATAATATCATTACTAACTGCATTTATTTCTGTAACATTAAATCAAATATTTGGTACTGATAATGAAATATTAAAAATACTTCATGCTACACAAGATGAATTTTCTACATCTACTAATATTAATTTTCAAAAATTTATTCAAAAAATGACACCAGAACAACAATTATTAATGCTTAAAATATCAGCTGCTGCTACATTTTCTGCTTTAATAGGTTATACTATTTTAATTGGAGGAATACTTACATTATTACGTTTAGTATCTCAAGGAGAAAATATTAGTGCTTTACGTGCTATTTATAATTCTTTCCCAATATTACCACGTCTATTATCATTGTTGTTTATTTGTAGTTTATTAATTCAATTAGGTCTTACATTATTTATAATTCCTGGAATTATTATGGCAATTGCTTTTTCATTTGCATCAATAATTACTATTAATGATAAAAAAAGTATATTTACTTCTATAAAATTAAGTTGTAAATTAGCTTTTATCAATATACGTATTATTATACCAGCTATGATATTTTGGTTAATAGCTAAATTATGTTTATTATTTATATTAAGTAAACAATCATTATTAATACCCAGTGCTACAAATCTTGTATTTACTACTTTAAGTAATTTAATTTCTACTTTATTAATAATTTATTTATTTCGTTTATATATGTTATTGTATAATTATAATAAATAATTTTATGAAAATAAATTAATTTGATTTAAAGTTTATTTAATATTTTTTAAAATATAATTTTAAATAATTAAAAAGAACATTCATATAATTATTAAAAAATTTATATATAAAATAATATAAAATATTATAAAATTTTTAATTAATATTTTTTTATAAATAATATTTTATATTTAATAATTTAATATTATTTAAAATATATTAAATAATCTATTATATAGTCTATTTATAATAATTTTTGATAATTTATTATATTTTTTATTTAAAATTTAAATAATAATAGTAAAAAAAATAAAAATAATTATAATATATAATATATTTTGATTTAAATTTTATTATTATAAATAAATTTTAATATAAAATATTAAATAAATTCTAATGAATTTTTTATTTATTATATTTTAATTAAAAAAAATAATTTATAATAAAACATTATTAATTATTAATTAAAAAAAAAATATGAAACAATTTCTAGAATTTATATCATTAATTATATTTTTTATTTTTTATAAATTATATGATATTTATTTAGCTTCTAAAATATTAATTGGTTTTACAATATTAACATTTATATTAACTTGGATAAAATATCGTAAATTAGATATAATAAGTCTTATTACTGTTCCAGTAATATTATTTTTTAGTACATTAACATTAATTTTTCACAATGATTTATTTATAAAATGGAAAGTTACAATTATTTACATAATATTTGCATTAATTCTTTTTTTTAGTCAAATTATTTTTAAAAAACCACTCTTACAATATATTTTAAATAAAGAATTAATATTACCAAATAAAGTATGGATAAATCTTAATTTTTATTGGATGATTTTTTTCTTAATATGTGGTTTAGTTAATATTTATATTGCTTTATGGTTACCACAAAGTATATGGGTTAATTTTAAAGTATTTGGATTAACTTTATTAACATTTATAATGACATGTATTACTGGTATTTATATTTATAAATACACAAAAATAAATAAAAAATAATTAAAATTTATAATTTTTATATAATAAAATTATTAATTTTAATAATTTATTATAATTTTTAAATAAAAATTATAATAAATATTAAATTTTTTATGTAATACATAAAATACCTATTAATAAGTAACTTTAAAATGGAAGTAATATCTCTTAAAAATAATATAGTTAAAAAAGCAATAATACCAGTTGCAGGATTAGGGACAAGAATGTTACCAGCTACTAAAGCTATCCCAAAAGAAATGTTACCATTAGTAGATAAACCGTTAATACAATATCTAATTAATGAATGTATGGAAGCAGGTATTTTTGAAATTATATTTATTACTCATTCCTCTAAAAATTCAATTGAAAATCATTTTGATACTAGTTTTGAATTAGAAGCTATTTTAGAAAAACGTGTTAAACGTAAATTATTAAACGAAGTTCAAACAATTTGTCCAAAAGGCGTTACTATAATGCAAGTACGTCAAGGAGTAGCAAAAGGATTAGGACATGCAATTATGTGTGCATATTCAATAGTGGGAGATAATCCAGTTGCTATAATTTTACCAGATGTTATTTTAGATAAATATAGTTCTAATTTTAAAAAAGATAATTTATATGAAATGTTAAAAAAATTTCATAATACTGGAATTAGTCAAATTATGGTTAAATCAATTCCATATAATGATGTAGTTAACTATGGTATAGTAGATTGTAAAGGTTATAATTTAAAACCAGGAGAAAGTACCCCTATTATAAATATAATTGAAAAACCTACATTAAATACAGCACCTTCTAATTTAGCTATTGTTGGTCGTTATGTTTTATCTGCTAATATCTGGCCTTTATTAGAAAAAACTCCTTTAGGTAAATATGATGAAATTCAATTAACAGATAGTATTAAAATGTTAATACAACAAGTATTAGTAGAAGCTTATCATTTAAAAGGTGTTAGTTACGATTGTGGTAGTAAATTAGGTTATATGAAAGCATTTGTTCAATATGGTATGAATCATACTAATTTAGGTAAAGATTTTTCTCAATGGTTACAACAACTAATAATTACTATAAAAAAATAATTTATGAATAATTTTAAAATCTAGGATTTTTTCATGAAAATTACAGTTTTTGGTGTTGGTTATGTTGGACTTATACATGCAGCAGTAATGGCTGAATTTGGTCATAATGTTATATGTATTGATATTGATAAAAATAAAATAAAAAATTTAAAAAATGGAATATTTTCATTTTTTGAACCAGGTTTAAAATCTTTAGTAAAAAAAAATTATAAAATTGGACGTTTAAATTTTACTACAGATGTAAAAATAGGTATTAATCATAGTATGATTCAATTTATTACTGTTGGAACACCACAAAATACTAATGGTTCTGCAAATTTAAAATATATAATTACTGTAGCACGTACAATCGCAGAGCATATGCGTGATTACAAAATAATAATTGAAAAATCTACTGTTCCAGTAGGAACAGCAAGTAAAATACATAATATTATAAAAACAATATTACAGAAAAATAATCGTAATATACCATTTTATATCGTATCTAATCCAGAATTTTTAAAAGCAGGTACTGCTATTATTAATTGTATGAAACCTGAACGTATTATTATTGGATATGATAATAAAAAAATACTTAAACCTATATATAAACTTTATAAACCATTTAACAATAATCGTATTATTACAATGGATATTCGAAGTGCTGAATTAACAAAATATGCTGCTAATTGCATATTAGCAACTAAAATTAGTTTTATAAATGAAATGTCTAATTTAGCGGAAATTTTAGGAGCTGATATTGAAAAAGTACGTCAAGGTATTGGTTCTGATTCACGTATTGGATATCATTTTATGTATCCTGGTTGTGGATATGGTGGTTCTTGTTTTCCTAAAGATATTCAATCTCTTATTTATACCGCAAAAAATATTGGTTATACTCCAGAATTATTAAAAGCAGTAGAAAATATAAATTTTCAACAAAAATATAAATTAAGTAAATTTATTCATAATTATTTTCATAAAAATTTAAAAGGTAAAATATTTGCTTTATGGGGTTTAGCATTCAAACCTAATACAAATGATATACGTGAAGCATCTAGCTGTGTATTAATGGAACAATTATGGAAATCAGGAGCTATAATACAAGCTTATGATCCAAAAGCAATGAACAAAATTCAAAATATTTATGGAAAACGTCATGATCTAAAAATAATGTATACCAAAGAAAGTGTTCTAAAAAATGCAGATGCATTAATAATTTGCACTGAATGGAAAAATTTTCGTTCACCTAATTTTAATTTAATAAAAAAAACATTAAAACAACCTTTAATTTTTGATGGTCGTAATTTATACGATCCTAAAAAATTAAAAAAATATGGTTTTATATATTATGCAATTGGTAGAGGTTCTTCTATTAATTCAATTATTTGAGGTTTTATGAAATACCTTATTACAGGAGTTGCTGGATTTATTGGATATCATTTAGCAATAAAATTATTAAATCATGGACATGAAATTGTAGGTATAGATAACTTAAATAATTATTATGATATTAATTTAAAAATAGCACGTCTTAATTTATTAAAAAATTATTCTAAATTTTATTTTATTAAAACAAATATATCTAATAAAAATAAAATTTTAAAAATTTTTAATAAATATAATTTCCAGCGTGTTATTCACTTAGCTTCTCAAGTTGGAGTACGTTATTCATTAAAAAATCCATTTTCATATATTAATACAAATATTATAGGTTATTTAAATATATTAGAAGGTTGTCGTTATAATAAAATAGAACATTTATTATATGCTTCTTCTAGTTCTGTTTATGGATTAAATAATAAATTACCTTTTTCTACTTCAGATTCTTCAGATCACCCGATATCAATATATGCAATTACTAAAAAAACTAATGAATTAATGTCTCATAATTATTCTTATTTATATAAGATTCCATCTACTGGATTACGTTTTTTTACAGTATATGGTCCATGGGGTAGACCAGATATGGCATTATTTAAATTTACAAAAGCTATATTAGAAGGAAAAAATATTGATATATATAATTATGGTAAAATGTATCGTGATTTTACATATATTGATGATATAATTGAAGTAATATTTAGATTACAAAAAATTATACCTTCAATTCATTCTAACGATATTATAAATGATAAATCATTAATTAATAATTTAGTTCCATATAATATATATAATATTGGTAATAGAAATCCAATAAAATTAATTAAATTTGTTAATATACTTGAAAATGAATTAGGAATACATGCACAAAAAAATATGTTACCAATACAACCTGGTGATGTTATAAATACTCATGCAGATACTTCTAAACTGTATAATATTATTAATTTTGAACCAACTATTGATATAAAAAAAGGAATAAAATTCTTTGTAGATTGGTATCGAAAATTTTATTAAAATTTAATATTAAAATACAAATTATTATTAAATAATTTAATTATAATTATAATATATAAACTAATTTTTTTATATTTAAAATATTAAATAAAATAAAATGGACAAAACTAAGTGAAGTTTATAAGTTATGTTTTAAATTTTATAATATATTGTATTATATTAGTAATATTTTCAATATTTATATTATATAAATATATTGAACCACAATTACCTAATATTTTAACATTAAAAGATATAAAATTACAAATACCTATGCAAATTTTTAGTGCTGATAATAAACTTATTGCACAATATGGTGATAAACGTAGAATTCCATTAAAATTAAATCAAATTCCATCAATGATGATACAAGCATTTCTTGCTACTGAAGATAATCGTTTTTATGAACATCATGGAATAGATCCAATTGGTATGTTTCGAGCAATTTATATTGCAATAATTTCTGGGCATGTATCACAAGGAGCAAGTACTATTACTCAACAATTAGCACGAAATTTCTTTTTAAATTCAGATCGTACATTAATACGTAAAATTAAAGAAATATTTTTAGCATTTCGTATTGAATTAATTTTATCAAAAAATAATATACTTGAACTTTATTTAAATAAAATTTATTTAGGTTACCATGCTTATGGTATAGGTGCTGCAGCACAAGTTTATTTTGGAAAAAATATTAATCAACTTAGTTTAAGTGAAATAGCCACTATTGCTGGATTACCAAAAGCACCTTCTACATTTAATCCAATTTATTCAAATTATCGTGCAACAGTACGTCGTAATATTGTATTAAAACGAATGTTAAATAAACATTATATTACCGAAATACAATATAATCAAGCATGTAATGAAAATATTATTTCTTATTATCATGCACCAGAAATTGATTTTTATGCTCCTTATATTTCTGAAATGGTACGTCAACAAATGGTGACGAATTATGGTAATAATGCATATAATGATGGATATAAAATATATACTACTATTACTAAAAAATTACAAATAGCAGCACAGCAAGCTGTATATAATAATATTATGAATTATGATATGAGACATGGTTATCGTGGTGCATCTAAATTACTATGGAAAATTGGTAAAAAATCTTGGAATAAAGAAAAAATTATTAATATTTTAAAAAAATTACCTACATACGGATCATTAGTACCAGCAATTATTACTCATTCTTATACTAATAAAGCTATTGCAATGTTAGTAGATGGTAGTAATATTATTTTACCTATATCTACTATGTATTGGGCACGTCCTTATATATCAGACACTGAACAAGGAGAAACACCAAAACGTGTAACTGATGTAGTTGTAGAAGGTCATCAAATATGGGTACGTAAAATTAATAATAATTGGTGGTTGTCACAAATACCAGAAGTTAATTCAGCATTAATTTCTATTAATCCAAATAATGGTGAAATAAAAGCATTAGTGGGTGGTTTTAATTTTAATCAAAGTAATTTTAATCGTGTTACTCAAGCACAACGTCAAGTAGGGTCAAATATTAAACCATTTATTTATTCCGCTGCATTAAATAAAGGTATGACACTTGCTACTATTTTAAATGATTTACCAATTACTCGTTGGGATCTTTCATCAGGAACTTCTTGGAAACCAAAAAATTCACCACCTATTTACATTGGTCCAATTCGTTTACGTCAAGGATTAGGTCAATCAAAAAATTCAGTAATAGTACGTATAATACGTGCAATAGGTGTAGATTATGCAGCTGAATATTTAAAACGTTTTGGTTTTCCATCTAAAAATATTTCACATACTGAATCATTAGCATTAGGTTCAACATCACTTACTCCTATGCAAGTTGTACGTGGATATGCAGTATTAGCAAATGGTGGTTATCTTATTAATCCATATTTTATTAATAAAATAGAAGATAATAATGGTAATATATTATTTTTAACTAAACCTAAAGAAAAATATAATAATAATAATATACAAGAAATTCATAATAATACTCAAAATTCAGAACAGTTATTTAATAATGAAATAGAAAATTCTTTTATAATAAAAGAAAAAATTAATAAAAATATATTACATACATCATCAGAAAATATAAATTTTTTAAAAAAAAGTAATAAAGAATATATTAAGCAAGTTATTAGTAATCAATTAGCATTTTTAATTTATGATGCATTAAATAGTAATATATATGGTGAATCAGGTTGGATTGGTACTGCATGGAGATCTAGATATAGTTTAAAACGTAATGATATTGGTGGTAAAACTGGTACTACTAATAATTCAAGAGATGCTTGGTTTTCTGGTTATGGTCCCAATATTGTCACATCTATATGGATTGGTTTTGATAATTATCATCGTACTTTAGGACGTTCAACAAATTCAGGATTTATTAAAAATCAAATTTCAGGTACTGAATGTGGTGCTAAAAGTGCACAACCGGCATGGGATGATTTTATGAAATATGCTTTAAAAGATACTCCAGAACAAAAAATTACTCCTCCTATCGGAATAATTAGTGTAACAATTGATAAACTTACTGGTAAACTTTCTAATATTAATAATGATAGTCGTATTGAATATTTTATTGAAGGGACTCAACCAACAGATTACCCATCAAATGATACTGGAATTACATTAATAGATTCAACAGGAAAAAGATATGAATTATTTTAATTTTGAAATATCAATTATTAATATTTAATATATTTTAAAATTTAATTAATTATTATATTTATATATTTATTAATCAAATCAATAAATTAGGATAAATAATAATATGAAAAAATTACAAAACATCATTAATGATGCTTATAATAATTGTGAACAAATAACACCTAAAAATATAAATATTTTAACACGTAAAACAATAATAAAAGTAATTAACTTGTTAGATAAAGGTATTTTACGTGTTGCTGAAAAAATTAATAATATATGGATAACACATGAATGGTTAAAAAAATCTATATTACTTTATTTTAGAATTAATAATAATAAAATAATAAAAAGTATGGGAACTAAATGTTATGATAAAATACCTATGAAATTTTCTCATTATAATAAAAATGATTTTCAAAAATTAGGTTGTAGAATAGTACCTCCAAATAACATACGTCAAGGAGCTTTTATTGCTCATAATACTATATTAATGCCATCATTTATAAATATTGGTGCATATATTGATACAGGAACTATGATTGATACTTGGGTTACTGTTGGTTCATGCGCGCAAATAGGAAAAAATGTTCATTTATCTGGTGGGGTAGGTATTGGGGGAGTATTAGAACCATTGCAAACTAATCCAACTATTATTGAAGATAATTGTTTTATTGGTGCACGTTCTGAAATTGTTGAAGGTGTAATAATAAAAAAAGGTTCAGTGATTTCTATGGGTGTTTATATTGGACAAAGTACTCGTATTTTTAATCGTATTACTAATGAAACTCACTATGGATATATACCATCTGGATCGGTAGTAGTTCCTGGTAGCATGCCATCAAAAAATGGTTCTTATAATCTTTATTGTGCAATAATTGTTAAAAAAGTAGATTCTAAAACACGTAATAAAATTAGTATCAATAAATTGTTACGTACTATTAATGAATAATTTTAATATATATCAAAAATAAATTTTAAATATTAAAAAGATTCATAAAAATAATAAATTATATATTTATATTATTTAATATTTAAAATAAATTATAATCATTAAAATTATTTAATTAGATATTAAATATATTTATTTAAAAAAAAATAAATTTTAATATTTTATTTTTTTTAAATAAATATATAAAAATAATAATCTTATGAAAGAAAAATTTTTTAAAAAATTTGATCCATTAACAATACCATTATTTGGAACACAATTAATTGAAGCATCAGCTGGTACAGGTAAAACTTTTACTATTGGTATATTATATTTACGTTTATTATTAGGTTTAGGAAAAAAATCAGCATTTTCTCGTCCTTTAAAAGTTAAAGAAATTTTAGTTGTAACTTTTACTGACACTGCAAGTGAAGAACTTAGAATCCGTATTCAAAACAATATTAATGATTTATATATGACTTGTATTTATGGAAAAAGTAAAAAACCATTATTTTTAAAATTATTAAATGAAATTAATAATTTATCTAATGCTATAAAAATATTATATTTAGCAAAAACACAAATACATAAAATGGAAATTTATACTATTCATAGTTTATGTCAAAATATATTAAATAATAATATTCTTAAATCTAGAATATTATTTAAACAAACACTTATAAAAGATGAAATACTATTACGTCAACAAGCATGTACTGATTTTTGGCGTCGATATTTTTATCCTTTACCATTAGATCTTGCACGTATTATTTATAAAGAATGGAATAGTCCAAAAGATTTATTATATGATCTTTCAGATTTTTTAAATATATCAGTACCTATAATACATCCAAAACAAAAAAATGAAGAAACAATATTAATACGTCATAAAAAAAATATAGAATATATTAATTCTATTAAAATACATTGGAAAAAAGTAGAAAATGATATAAAAAATATAATTCTTCAATCTGATATAAATAAACATATATATAATAAAAAAAATGTTTCAAATTGGTTACAAAAAATTAATGAATGGACAATCAAAGAAACATTAGATTATACATTACCTAAAGAATTAAAAAAATTTAAACAATCTATTTTAATAGAAAAAACTAAAAAAAATAATATACCATATCATATTATTTTTCATGATATTGATAAATTATTTTCTATTTCATTAACATTACGTGATTTAATTATAAAACATGCATTAAATGAAATTCATTATTTTATTAAAAAAGAAAAAAAAATACGATCTGAAATATTTTTTAATGATTTAATTAATAAAACAAAATATATATTATACAATGTTGAAGGAGAAAAATTAGCAAAAAATATTAGATATCAATATCCAATAGCAATTATTGATGAATTTCAAGATACAGATTCAGAACAATATAGTATATTTAAAAAAATTTATATTGGTCATAAAAAATGTGGTTTATTATTAATTGGTGATCCAAAACAAGCTATTTATTCATTTCGTGGTACTGATATTTTTACTTATATACGTGCTCGTAATGAAATAAATTCACATTATACTTTAGAAACTAATTGGAGATCATCTCCTGCTATGGTAACTAGTATTAATAAATTATTTTCTCAAATAAAAAAACCTTTTTTATTTGATCAAATTCCATTTATTAAAATTAATTCAGCAAAAAAAAATCATAAATTATTATTTAAAATAAATAATAAAATACAACCAGCAATAAAATTTTGGTTACAACGTGGAGAAAATGTAAATATTACTGATTATCAAAAATATATGTCAAAATTATGTGCATTACAAATTTGTAATATACTTAATCTAGGACAAAAAAAACAAGCTTTATTGTATAATAGTAAAGATATAAAACCAGTACAAGCTTCAAATATTACAGTATTAGTTCGTACTCATTATGAAGCGATACAAATATATAATGAATTAAATTCATTATATGTTCCAACAATTTATTTATCTAATCAAAATAATGTTTTTAATACATCAGAGGCTAAAGATTTATTATTTTTATTATGTGCAATATTAACTCCAGAAAATCAATTAATCTTACAACGTGGTATAGCTACTAATTTAATGGGATTAGATATATTAACTTTATTTAATTTAAAAAATAATAAAAATTCTTGGAATTTATTAATAAATGAATTTTATAAATATAATGAAATATGGAAAAATTATGGTATAATATCAATGTTATATACAATAATAAAAACATATAATATAGAAAAAAATATTTTATCTCTCAATAATGGTAAACAATATTTAACTAATATTTTACACTTAAGTCAATTATTACAAGAAACTTCTATATATCTAAAAAATAAAGATGAATTAATATATTGGTTTGAAAAACAAATTCAAAAACCAGATTTTCAATCTGAAAAACAAAAAATAAAAATAGAAAATAATGAAAATTTAGTAAAAATTATTACTATACATAAATCTAAAGGATTAGAATTTGATATAGTATGGTTACCATTTATTAGTAATTTTTATCAAAAAAAAATAATACTACATCATGATCGTAATACTTTTGAAAAAATATTAAATTTCAATTTTGATAAAAAAAAATTTAAATTATCAGAAGAAGAACGTTTATCAGAAGATTTACGTTTATTATATGTAGCATTAACTAGATCTATATATCATACTAGTATTGGTATTTCACATATTATATACAAAAATAATAAAAATATAATAAATGTTAATTTACATCAAAGTGCACAAAACTATTTAATACAATCTGGAAAATTATATAATGTAAATTATTTTTATGATTGTTTAAAAAAAATAGTTGATAATAATATAACAATTTCAGAAGATATTATTCTAAATCAAAAAGAAATTCAATTTAAAAATAATACTTCAAAAGAAGTATTAACAAAAAATTTTACTCGTTATATTAAAAATTTTTGGAACGTAATTAGTTATACTAGTTTTTTAAAAAATACTAAAAATTCAATAAAAAAAATTGTTTTTGAATTAAATGCAAATGATTTTAATATACATATAAAAAATAAAGAAATACCACTTACACAACATACTTTTCCACGAGGTTTAATATCTGGTAAATTTTTACATAAAATTTTTGAAAAATTAAATTTTACTCAACCATTAAATCAAAAAAAAATATTAGAACAATTAAGAAATCAAGATTTTTCTGATAAATGGCAACCTATTTTATTAAAATGGATAAATATATTACTCAATACTCCATTAAATAATTATAATTTAACTTTATCAAAAATAACATCACAAAATAAACAATGTGAATTTCAATTTCAGTTATCAATTAATAAATTATTAAAAGCGAAAGATTTTAATAATTTAATAAAATTTTATGATCCTATTTCTGCTCGTTGTCCAGATTTGAGTTTTAAAGATGTAAAAGGTATTTTACAAGGATTTATAGATTTAGTATTTTATTGGAAAGGAAAATATTATTTACTTGATTATAAATCTAATTGGTTAGGAGAAGATAGTAATAATTATACACAATCAAAAATTGAAAATGAAATTATAGAACATAGATATGATTTACAATATCAAATTTATACTTTAGCATTACATCGTTATTTAAAATATCGTATCAAAAATTATAAATATCAATATAATTTTGGTGGCGTTATATATTTATTTTTACGTGGTATTGATATAAAACATCCTAAAAATGGTATTTTTAATCATTATCCAAATAAAAAATTAATTGAAAATATGGATTATTTATTTAGTGGAAATTATTAAAAAATATAAATATAACATGATGATTTTATTTTTAAATAAAGCAGTTAAACTTGGTATCTTAAGTTCATTAGACATAAAATTTGCAAAAATAATAGCTAATATACATGAACCAGATATTCTATTAGTAGCAGCTTATTTAAGTTCTGAAGTAAGATCTGGTCATATTTGTTTAAGATTAGATCAATTACAAGTAAAAAAATTATTTTCAGGTCGTTCTCCAAAATTAGCAAAAGCTATTTTATCTTTAATTGGAACACCAAATATTATGCAGTGGAAAAAACGTTTTACAACTTGTAATGCAATTAGTGATGGTAGTAAATCTACACCATTAGTTTTAAATGATCAATTTTTATATTTTCAACGTATGTGGCAAAATGAAAATAAAGTAATATCATTTTTAAAAAATGATTATCAAAATAAAATAACAGATTTTAAACGATTACCTATAATTTTGAATAAAATTTTTGGTATTATTACAAATAAAATAAATTGGCAAAAAATTGCTATTGCAATAGTTTTAACAAAACGTATTACAATTATTTCTGGTGGACCTGGAACCGGAAAAACAACTATTATTTCAAAAATATTAATAGCATTAACAGAACTTTATAAAAATTCATCTTTACGTATTCAATTAACAACTCCAACAGGTAAAGCAGCAGATCGTTTAAATAAATCAATAAACAATATTTTTTGTAATTTATCATTAACATCCGATCAACATCAATTATTATCTATTAAAGCTATTACATTACATCATTTATTAAAAATTACACCTTATAGTCAAAAAAACTATTATCATAAAAATAATCAATTAAATTTAGATGTTATAATAATAGATGAATCTTCTATGATTGATTTATCAATAATGGCTCATTTAATTTCTGCACTTTCATTAAAAACTAAAGTAATTTTTATTGGTGATCATAATCAATTACCTTCTATTGAAGCGGGATCAATATTTAGTGATATTTGTTTTTTTTTAAAATTTGGATATAGTAAAAAACGTATTATAGAATTAAATAATTTAACAGGTTATAAATTATTTGAAAAAAAAACTTCAATAAAATTAAAATTACGAGATAGTTTGTGTTTACTTAAGAAAAATTATCGTTTTAGTAATAAATCAGGAATTAATAAATTAGCACATGCAGTTAATACTGGTAATTTTATAAAAATAAAAAAAATAATTAATGGAAATTTTCATGATATTAAAAAATATCCATTATCAAATATTCAAGAATATGAAAAATTATTATTAATGTGTACAAAAAAATATTTTTATTATTTAAAACAAATTAATATTAAATCTAATATTGTTACTCTTTTAACTATATTTAATTATTTTCAAGTAATATGTGCTTTACGTACTGGTCCATTTGGTGTAACTGGTTTAAATCAACAAATTGAATTTAGATTAGAAAAAACTGGTATTATTCATAATAAAAAAGAATTATGGTATCCAGGACGTCCGATAATAATAAAGCGTAATGATAAAAATTTAAAATTAAATAATGGTGATATTGGTATTGCTTTATTAGATAAAAATTATGAATTAAAAATTAATTTTTTATTAGCGAATGGTGATATTAAATTAGTATCACCTAATCAATTACCTGTGTATGACATTGCATATGCAATGACAGTGCATAAATCTCAAGGTTCTGAATTTAATCATACAGTATTAGTTTTACCAAATTATTTTATACCTATGTTAACTAGAGAATTAATTTATACTGCTATTACTAGAGCACGTTATAAATTTTCTTTATATGCTACAGATGAAATTTTTAAAAAATCAATTTATACTTCACTTATACGAAGAAGTGGTTTAATTTATCGGTTAATAAACTATTAATACTATAAAAAAATTTAAAATAATTTAAAAATTAATAATTTTAAATATATTTAAATATTAATAATTTATTAAAATTAATATTTTTATTAAATTTATATTGTTTTTAATTTTATTAAATAGTGTCTTGTTTTTTATTATTATTTTTTTTAAAAATTAATAATTTTACTTTTAATGGATTTACTGGTTTTTGATTAATCCATAATTCAAAATGTAAATGTGGTCCAGTAGAAAATCCACTATTACCTGATAATGCAATATGCTCTCCTTGTTTTACTTTTTGTCCTGATTTAACTAATATTTTTTTTAAATGCATATAACGTGTTATATATTGATGACTATGACGAATTACTATATAATAACCTGCTGTTACACTATGTTTAGTAAATAAAACTTCACCATCATTTACTGCTATAATAGGAGTACCAATTGGCATAGCAAAATCAACACCTCTATGTGGTGTAATACGACCAGTGATGGGATTAACTCTATGAAGATTAAATTTAGATGAAATACGAAATTGTTTTATAGTAGGAAATCTCATAAAATTATATATTAATTTATGGTTATTTTTATAATAAAATGTATTATTAATATAAATAATATAATTATTTATATTATTAGTATACATATAAATATTCATAACTTTATTTTTTATTTTTTTATTATTTAATAATTTTAATAATTTAAATATTAAAAATAAATTGTTTTTTTGATGTGTTTTAAAATCAAATTGATATTTAAATATTTTAATAATTGTAATTATATTTAAATTTATTGTATTAGAATAATAAATTATATTATTATCTAAAGATAATATATTTAAAATATTATTATTCCATTTATTTTGTTTCCATTGTTTTAATTTTTTAAAATAATTATTAAAATAATCATAAAAATGTACTTCACAAAAATAAAATTCAAATTTATTTTTTGTAAAAAAATGTATTTTATTTATTATCCATAATAATTGAAAATTATAATTTAAATAATATATATTATAATATTTATTAATTAATAAAATTATATTTAATATTTTAATATTATATTGTATAAAAAAATTATTAATAATAATTTTAGAAAAAAGAATATATTTATATATATTATTTTTATTAATATTTTTTTGATTTATTAAATTTTTTTTAAATTTATTTTTTAAAAATAATAAATTTATATTTTTAAAATGATTAGATTCTAATATTAATAATTGTAATTTTCTAATATCTAATGAAATATTTTGTATATCAGGCTTATATATTAAAATAGTTAATATCCCTATAATTAATAATAAAAGGATAATATAATAAATTTTTAATAACTTATTATGCATCAGAATGATAGTTTTAACTATCCACTGCACTCAATTTTATCCTTATAATCTTATTCAATATAATTTATAAATTACATAAATGTAAATTTTATTTTTTTATAAAATTTTTTAAAATAATTTAAATAATGTACTAAATTTAAATTATTTTCATTAATATCTAAAATTATAAACTGAATTAGATTATATTTTAATAAAAAATAGATTTATTTTTACTTAAATTATTATATAAAATTAATATTAATATTATTTTTAATTTTTTTTTTTTAAAGAAAGAAAAAATTGAATAAATAATTATAATAATTATATATTTATATTTTTAATATTTATATATTAAATAAATTTTATTATTAAACATATTTATTATTATATAAAATAATTATTTTTTATTTTATATAATAATTTAAATTTAAATTGTAACACATATAATTAAAAATTATTTTATTTCTAATCTTTTAGCTTGAAATTCTGCATGATAAGATGAACGAATAAATGGACCACAAGCTACATTAACAAAACCTATATCTATAGCTTTTTTTTTCATATTATCAAATTCAGATAAACTAACATAACGTTTAATTGGTAAATGATTTTTACTAGGTTGTAAATATTGACCAATTGTTAACATAGTAACACCATGATAATAAAGATCATACATTACCTTTATAATTTCTTTATTAGTTTCACCTAATCCAACAATTAATCCAGATTTAGTAGTAATACATGGGTTCATTTCTTTAAAATGTTTTAATAATTTTAATGATCGTATATAATTAGCTCCAGGACGAACTTTATGATAAATTCGTGGAACACTTTCAATGTTATGATTAAATATATCTGGAGGAATGAGTTTTAATATATTTAATGCACGATTCATACAATTACGAAAATCAGGTACTAATATTTCAATTTTAATATATTTATTTTTCATTCTAATAGCAGCAATACAATTTGAAAAATGTTGAGCACCACCATCATATAAATCATCACGATTTACTGAAGTAATTACAACATAACTAAGATTCATATCAAAAATTGTTTGTGCTAATTTTTTAGGTTCATTAATATCTACAGTCATAGGTCGACCATGTTTTATTTCACAAAATGGACAACGACGAGTACAAACAATACCTAAAATAATAAAAGTAGCAGTTCCATTATTAAAACATTCAAAAATATTTGGACAAGATGTTTCTTCACACACTGAATTTATATTATTTTTTCGCATAATAACTTTCATATTATTAATACGAGATGTATTAATTGGTAATTTTATTTTTAACCAACTTGGTTTACATAATAACTCTTTTTTTTTATTTGATATTATTTTAACAGGTATTAATTCCATAATATTTATTATTTTTTTAATATTTTATATTATTTTAAATAACACAAAATAATTTATTATCATCTATTTTTAATTACATAATTCAGCTATTTTATAATCTAATAAATGAATAAATTTTTTTACTAAAATTAATTTTATTTCTTCAATATTAATTTTAGGTATTAATTCACTAATTTGTGTCATTTTCATATTAGAATAACCACAAGGATTAATAAATTTAAATGGACTAAGATCCATTTTTACATTTAATGCTAAACCATGAAATGATCTACCATTACGAATACATAATCCTAATGAACAAATTTTTTTTAATCCTACATATACTCCCGGTGCATGTAATTGTGTATGAGACGAAATATAAAAATATGCAAGAGTATTAATTACAGTATTTTCTATAATTGTAATGAATTGACGTATATTAATTTTTTTACGTTTTAAATCAATTAATAAATACATTATCTGTTGTCCTAATCCATGATATGTTATCTGACCTCCACGATCACTTTGAATAATGGGAATATTATTTTTTATTAAAATATTTTGTTTTTTACTTTTTTTACCTTGAGTAAATACAGATAAATGTTGTACAAACCAAATTTCATCTAATGTAGATATATTACGATTATTAGTAAAAATACGCATAGCTTGAGATGTTTTTATATATGGTTGTATACCTAAATGACGTATAAGAATTTTATGTATTTGCAAAAAATAATTACCTAATTAAAAAATAAAATATATAATTTATAATTATTATATTTATTTATATTATATAAACAATATATTAAATGTAAATATTAAAATTATATGTCATTTTAATATTTAAAAATTATAAAACATAATTATTAATATTCTTTTTATAAAAATTATATTAATAATTATATAAAATAACTTATAAAGTATTTTTAATTTTTTTTTTATATTAATTAATATATTATTATTATAAATAATTATTATATAAATATTACAAACATAAAAATAAATTATTAAAATAATAAAATATATATTATTAAATAAGTATATCACTTATAAAATAAATAATATATAAAATATAAATTTAATTACATAATAATGATATTAAACATTTAAAAAAATAAATTAAAATTATAATTTATTATACAATTATTATTTTAATTATTTTATATATTAAATTTAAATAATATAATATTATTGATAATATAATATAAATAATTAAAAATATTAAGTATATAAATTTTTATATAATATATTTTAAAAAAATTATCTTATATATTACATAAAACATTTTTATAAATAAAATTAATTTTATATTTATAAAATTTAATAAATAGTAATATATTAATTAAAAAAAAATCTATATTTTTAAATAAATAATTATTTTTAATTGATTATTAATATTTTATTAATATAGAAATTTATTAAAATATTTTTTAAATTAAATTTATACTATAATAAATTTAATATATAATATAAATTCATATATAATAACATTTTTACTAAAAAGTATTAATTATTAAAAAAAATAATATTATTCAATTAATTTATTTAAAAATAAAATATTATTTTATATCTCTTATAAAGTAAATATTTATAAATTTATACAATTAATATTAATAGAGAATATTATATTTAATTTTAAAAAATATTAAAATTAAAATTTATAAATTCATTATAGTAATAAATTTTAAATAAAATAATTTTAAATAATAAAATAAAAAATATTATTAAATAAAATATAAAATTTAAAATTATTAAAAAAAAATAAAAATAATATTATATTAATAAAATATTTAATATTTTAATTAAAAATATTATGATAATATATAATATTATATAAAATAATAAATTAATAATGAAATTATAAAAAATTAATAAAAATTTTAAATTATCTTTTTTGATATTTAATAAATAAATTAAATTTTTCATTTAATTATCATATTTATAATATATTAAAAATAATTATAGGATTAAAATATAAAAATATGAATAAAATACTTAAAGTATGTCTTTTAACATTACCAGCATTTACTATAATATCTTGTAATACTAATAAAAATAAAAATCATGATATTTCTAAAATAGAAAATAAAACTAATATAGAAGATCATAACTCTTCTTTTGAAGAAAATCCAAATGTCATTATAGAAGAATTACAAAAAAATAATACTATTTATTTTGATTTAAACAAATCTGATATTAATTCTAATTTTACTCAAATATTAGATTTACATGCAATATTTTTACGTAATAATTTAGCTTATACAGTAACAATTGAAAGTTATTCAGATGAACGTGGAACACCAGAATACAATTTAAGTTTATGTGAACGTCGTGCTAATTCAATAAAAACATATTTACAAAGTAAAGGAGTTTCTTCTGATCAAATTTCTATTATTTCCTATGGTAAAGAAAAACCAGCTGAATTAGGTCATGATGAAAAATCTTATGCTAAAAATCGTCGTGCTGTATTAGTTTATTAAAAATAAAATATATAATTAATTTTAAATAATTATTTATTAATTTTATTTATATTGTTTTAAATAAATATTTTATGGGTTGCTTTTATTAAAGCACCCATTAATTTTTAAATTTATTTAATATACAATATTTATTATAAAAATCTTAAATACCTTTAATATAATAAAATATTTAAATTATAAAATATTATTTTATTAAAAATATATAAAATATAATTAAAAGTAATATTTACATTTAATTATATTAAATAATTTATATTATTATTTAATATAATTATATTTATATGATATAATTATATTTATGGGTCGTTAGCTCAGTTGGTAGAGCAGTTGACTTTTAATCAATTGGTCGCAGGTTCAAATCCTGCACGACCCAATATTTTAAAAATAAATTTAATAACAAAATTAAATTAATAAATAAAATATTTTACATTAATAAATATTCTTTTTAAAAAAAATAATTTGTAAAAATTTTAAAGATTAATTATTTTATTATAAATAATCTTAAAGTATTTTTTTTAAAAAACACTAATAATTATTTAATAAATGTATTAAAAATAATTTATTTTCATAGAAATATTTCAAAATCAAAATTCTAATAATTTACATTAAATTTATAAAAAATATTAATATATTTATTTTTAAAATAAAATTATAATATTAATATTACATTATATTCCAATCAAGAATATATTATTTAAAAAATACAAATTTATAAATTTTATAATATTTTATATTATATTATAATTATTTATATAAACACTTCTCAAAAAATACCATATAATTTAATAACATTATACTTTATAACATTTATAATTAAATAAATTTAATAATTATATAATTTAAATAAAAATATTTTTAATATTATTTCATTATGTTATTTAAACATAAAAATTTTTATAAAGAAATAATTTAATATAATTATATTATCTATAAAATAAAAAATTCATTTTATCAAATTAAATATTAAATTTTATTTTTAAATAAAAATAAAATAAAAAATATTATTTAATTTTTAATCATAAAAAAATAAAATATATTAATATTAAATAAAATTTTTATATTTTTTTATAAAAAATATTTTTATAATATAATTATAAACTAAATATCTAATTAAAAAAAAATTAATTTTATTAATAAAATTTAATATAACTACATATTAAAATAAAATAATTTTTAATCATTAAATTATAATTTATATTATTTTATATGTTTATTAACATAAATATTAATTTTTATTTATTAAAATTTTATCTTAAATAATTAATTTAAACATTTAAAAATTATTTTTTATTTTTAAAATAAAATATATATAAATTATAATAATCTTTTTACTTTATATTTAAAAATAAAAAATAAAATTTTTATATATATTATGACTAATATTAATAATTATTTCTAATATTTTAAAAATTAATCATTTAATTCTAAGGTAGGCTATTTTGACAAATTTAATAATTTATAATAATTTATTAACAAAAGCTAAAAAAATATGTCAACAACGTAATGCACGATTAACACCACAAAGACAAAAAGTACTTCGAATTATGTTAAATCAATTTGGTTCAATTAGTGCATATAATCTTCTTGATTTATTACGAATTTCTGAACCAAAAGCTAAACCATCAACAATTTATCGTGCTCTTGATTTTTTATTAGATCAAGGATTTATACATAAAGTAGAATCTACTAATAGTTATACACTATGTCATCATTTTGGTAAACCTATGCATACCTCTATATTATTTATTTGTAATCATTGTAATAAAGTAACTGATTTTACTACAAAAGGTATAGAAAAAATATTACAAAAACTTGCAGAATATTCAAGATTTACATTACATCATAGTATAATAGAAGCGCATGGTTTATGTATTCAATGTATTCAAATTAAATCTTAAAATATATAATTATATTTTAACATAACATACATATTTATCTTTTATAAAAAAATTTATATCTAAAGTAATTAAATTATTATAAAATAGAAAGATCTACTACAGATAAAAAAAGTTTATGTAATTTATTTAACAAGGTTAAACGATTGATACGTATTTTTTTATCTTTTGTCATAATCATAATTTTTTCAAAAAAAATATTTATAGGTTTACATAAAGTAGAAAACATTATTAAAATTTTTTTATAATTATTAGACATAAAATATGGTTCTAACAAATTAACTATAGATAAAAAATGATTAGTTAATTTAATTTCAGCAGATTCTTTTAATATTGAAATATTTATATTATTATATAATATATCATTAGATTTAATTAAAATATTAGATATACGTTTATTAACTTCAATTAATTCTGACGCTTCTTTTAAATTATAAAAATCACTAATAGCTTTGATTCTTAAATCAAAATCAACTGGATTAGTTGGTTTACATGCTAAAACTGATTTAATAAATTTTATTTTATAACCTTTTTCTTGATATAAAGTATAATAACGATCTAATATAAATTGAATTACTTCATTTATAACATTAACATTAGTTAATTTTTTATCATAAAAATATACTACTTCTTTAATTAAAAAATATAAATCTAATGATAATTTTTTTTCAATAATAATACGTAATATACCTAATGCAAGACGACGTAAAGAAAATGGATCTTTATCACCTTTTGGATATTGTTTTATTCCAAAAATACCAACTAAAGTATCTATTTTATCAGAAATAGCTAATGAACACCCAATTTTAGATTGAGGTAAACTATCTCCAGAAAAACGTGGTTGATACTGTTCACTTAATGCAATAGCAACTTCTTCTAATTCACCATCATAACGTGCATAATACATACCTATTATACCTTGTATAGAAGTAAATTCAAATACCATATTAGTCATTAAATCACATTTTGATAATAAACTTGCGCGAAGAGTATGTTGAATATTAGCTCCAATTTTTTTAGAAATCCAACATGATATTTTTTGAATACGATTAGTTTTATAATATAAATTACCTAATTTTTTTTGAAAAAGAATATTTTTTAAATCTGGTAAATAATCTTCTAAACGTTTTTTACGATCTTCATTAAAAAAAAATTCAGCATCAGTAAAACGTGTTTTTATAACTTTTTCATTACCAGAAATAATTTGTTTAGGATCTTTTGATTCAATATTAGATACAAAAATAAAGTATGGTAATAAATCTCCTAATTTATTATATACTGGAAAACATTTTTGATCATGTTTCATAGTATGAATTAATACTTCCTTTGGAATTTTTAAAAATATTTTTTCAAATTTAGCTGTAAGTACTACTGGCCATTCTACTAATGAAGTTACTTCTTCTAATAAATTTTTATCAAAATAAACTATACCATTAATATCTTTTGCTGCTAATTTAATATTTTTTTTAATGATTTTTTTACGTAATTCATAATCAGCAATAACTTTACCATCTTCTAACAAAACTTTTAAATAATTATTAGAATCTTTCAATATACATTTTGATTTACCCATAAAACGATGACCATATATAATACGAGAAGATTTAACTCCTAATACATCACCTAAAATTAATTCAGTACCAAATAATAAAGTAATAGTATGTACTGGACGAACAAATTTTATTAAAGAATTACCCCAACGCATTAATTTTAATATTGGTAATTTAGATATAGAATTATTAATCATATTAACTAACATTCCATGAATAGGTTTTCCTGTAATATGCATACGATGCATTAACCATTTACCTTTTTTAGTTATTAAATATTCTGCTTGATTAATATTTATGCCACAAGAACATGCCCAATTTTTAGCTGCTATAGTAGGTTTACCTTTAAGATCAAATGATTGATCGAATGATGGACCTTTTTTTATTAAAATATGATCAGATTGAAATATATTTAATTTTTTTATAATTAATGCTAAACGTCGAGGAGATGCTATCCAATTAATAGTACCATATTTAATTTTTGAATTATTTAGCTCAATCATAAAAAAATTTGAAAAAGATTCTGCTAATAAACGAAGATTTTTTGGAGGAAGTTCTTCGGTACCAATTTCTACTAAAAAAGTTCGTTGAGTCATAATTATCTCTAAGTTATTTTTAACACATCGGAAAATTTAAATCTCTACGATTAGAATAATATATTTCTGCAATTAATTTTGCTAATTTACGAATACGTAAAATATAACATTGACGTTCAGTTACTGAAATAGCTTTACGAGCATTAAGTAAATTAAATATATGTCCTGATTTTAAAACAAGTTCATAAGCAGGTAATGGTAATGGTTTATCTAAATTAAGTAATAATGTAGCTTCTTTTTCATATTGCTCAAAACAATATAATAAAAATTTTATGTCAGCATAATTAAAATTATAAATAGATTGTTCAATTTCATTTTGATAAAAAATATCTCCATAAGTTACAATACCTTGAGAATTATAATCCCATAATATATTATAAACATTATCAACATTTTGAATACACATTGCTAAACGTTCTAAACCATAAGTAATTTCACTAGTAACTGGTTTACATTCTAATCCACCTACTTGCTGAAAATAAGTAAATTGTGTTATTTCCATACCATTTAACCATACTTCCCATCCTAAACCCCAAGCACCAAGAGTAGGATTTTCCCAATTATCTTCCACAAATCGAATATCATGAATACTTAAATCTAAACCTAATTCTTTTAAAGAATTAATATAAATTTCTTGAATATTAATTAATGAAGGTTTAATAACTACTTGAAATTGATAATATTGTTGTAAACGATTCGGATTTTTACCATATCGACCATCAGTTGGTCTTCTAGAAGGCTGTACATAAGCAGCAAATATCGGTTCTGGTCCTAATGAACGTAAATAAGTCATAGGATGTGAAGTTCCAGCACCAACTTCAAGATCTAATGGTTGAACTAATATACATCCTTGTCGTGACCAATATTTTTGTAATATTAAAATTAAATCTTGAAAAGTATAATTAGTATTTTTTTTCATATTAAATGTTATATACAATATATGTGAATTTATATTTAATAAATAAATTTATTTAATTTTTATCATATAACATATCAATATATAAAATATATAATAAATGAATTTATAAAATTAATTTATTATATATTAAAAATTATAAAATAAATAAATTTTTATATTAAAATTATATAAATTAATATTTTTTAATACAATTTTAAATTTAAATAAAATAAAAAATAAAATTTAAATATTATATAAAAATGATATTATATAATTAATTAATATTATTTTATTAATTATTTTAATAAATTATTAAAAAATATAATAATTTTATAATGTAATAATTTAAACTTTTAAAATATTATTTTTTAAAAATTTTAAAATAAATTTAATTAAATATTTTATTCAAATGATTATTTAATTATAAATTTATATTTAAATAATACTAAAAATATTTTATATTATATTTAAGTTTAATAAAATTAATATAAATTTTATATTTTCAATATTTTATTTTATTATTTTATATATAATTTAAATATTTTCATTAATTTTTATTAATTTAAATTAAATTATAAATAATATAAAAATATTTTATATAATATAATTAAATATTATATTATATTAATAATAATTTAAAAATTTTATTTATATAAATAATTAATTATAAATTACTACTATATAAGGATTACAATGTTTATTGTTTCTCTTAATGACGGAAGTCATCTTAAATTTAATCATCCTATATCCTTATTAGATATTGTTTATAATATTAATCCATCTTTAGCAAAAATTTGTATCGCTGGAAAAGCTAATGATAAATTTATCGATACCTGTGATTTAATTAAATCTAATACAAAATTAAATATTATTACTATTAAAGATATTGATGCTTTAGAAATAATACGTCATTCTTCTGCGCATCTTTTAGGACATGCAATTAAACAATTATGGCCAAATACTAAAATGGCTCTTGGTCCAGTAATTAATAATGGATTTTATTATGATATTGATATTGATCGTACATTAACACAAATTGATTTAGATACATTAGAAAATCGTATGTTATTTTTAGCTAATCAAAATTATAATATTCTTAAAAATACAGTTACTTGGCAAGAAGCATATAAAATTTTTATTAAACGAAATGAAAAATATAAAATAGAAATTTTAGAAAAAAATATTAATCATAATAATAATGTTAATTTATATTACCATCAAGAATATATTGATATGTGTCGTGGACCACATGTACCAAATATACGTTTTTGTCATTATTTTAAAATTCAAAAAATTTCTGGTGCTTATTGGCGTGGTAATAATAAAAATAAAATGTTACAACGTATTTACGGAACAGCTTGGGTTAATAAAAAACAATTAATTAATTATTTAAAACGTTTAAAAGAAGTAATTAAACGTGATCATCGTAAAATTAGTAAACAATTAGATTTATATCATATACAAGAAGAAGCACCGGGAATGATATTTTGGCATAATTCTGGTTGGAAAATTTTTAATGAACTAAAAAATTTTATACGTACAAAACTTAAAGAATATCAATACCAAGAAGTAAAAAGTCCTATTATTATAGATCGTGTTTTATGGAAAAAAACTGGACATTTAGAAAATTATAAAGAAACTATGTTTACTTTTTCATCAGAAAATCGTCAATATTGTATAAAACCTATGAATTGTCCAGGTCATATACAAATATTTAATCAAGGTTTAAAAACTTATCGTGATCTTCCATTACGTATGGGGGAATTTGGAAATTGTCATCGAAATGAACCTTCTGGTTCTTTACATGGTTTAATGCGAGTTCGTAATTTTACACAAGATGATGCTCATATTTTTTGTACTTTAGATCAAATACGAAATGAAGTAAAAACATGTATTAATATGATTTATGATGTATATTCTACTTTTGGTTTTAATAATATTGGAGTTAAACTATCTACTCGTCCTAAAAAACGTATTGGTACTGATGATATGTGGACTCATGCAGAAGAAGATTTAGCTTCTGTATTAAATGAAAATAACATTTTATTTGAATATCAACCTGGTGATGGAGCTTTTTATGGACCAAAAATTGAATTTACTTTATATGATTGTTTAGATCGCGCTTGGCAATGTGGTACCATACAACTTGATTTTTTTCTACCACAACGTTTAGGTGCATTTTATATTGGAAAAAACAACGAACGAATTGTTCCTATTATGATTCATCGTGCTATATTAGGTTCTATGGAACGTTTTATAGGTATTATTACTGAAGAATATTCTGGGTTTTACCCTACATGGATTGCTCCATTGCAAGTAGTAGTAATGAATATTACTGATAATCAAATAAATTATATTCAAAAAATAACTAAAAAATTACAAGATATAGGCATTCGTGCTATAGCAGATTCACGAAATGAAAAAATAAGTTTTAAGATTCGCGAACATACATTACGTCGAATTCCTTATATGATGATATGTGGTGATAAAGAAGTTAAAGAAAACAAAGTAACTGTTCGTACATATCATGCTAAAAATTTAGGAAGTCAAGATATCACTGAAATTACACAAAAACTGCTAAAAGAAATTAGCAGTCGTAATCTTCATCAATTGGAGGAATAAAGTATTAAAGTCGGAAAACGAGTTCAATCAACATATCCTAATCGTATTAATAAAGAAATTCGTGCAAAAGAAGTTCGATTAACTGCTATGAATGGTGAACAAATGGGTATTTTTAGCTTAAATAAAGCTATTGAAAAAGCTGAAGAAGAAGGTGTTGATTTAGTAGAAATTAGCCCAAATGCTGAACCACCAGTTTGTCGAATTATGGATTATGGTAAATTTTTATATAAAAAAAGTAAATTAACTAAAGAACAAAAAAAGAAACAAAAAATTATTCAAGTTAAAGAAGTAAAATTTCGTCCAAGTACTGATGATAGTGATTATCAAGTTAAACTACGAAATTTAATTCGTTTTTTAAATGATGGTGATAAAGCTAAAATAACTTTACGTTTTCGAGGACGTGAAATGGCACATCAACAAATTGGTATAGAAATGTTAAATCGTATTCGAAAAGATCTTTGCGAAAATTTTAATTTAGCTATTGTTGAATTTTTTCCAGCAAAAATTGAAGGTCGTCAAATGACGATGATACTTGCACCAAAGAAAAAACAATAAAATATTTAATAATTAATATAATAAAAATTATATTTTTTTTATTAATTTAATTCACTTAATTGATTTTTTATTTAATTATATAAAATGGATTTAATAAAATGCCAAAAATTAAAACTATACGTAGTGTAGCTAAACGTTTTAAAAAAACTAGTAATGGTAATTTTAAACATAAACATGCTAATCTTCGTCATATTTTAACTAAAAAAAAAACCAAACGTAAACGTCACTTACGTCATAAAGGATTAGTATCCAAAAATGATTTAGTATTTATGACTGCTTGTTTACCTTACGTATAAATTTTTTTAAAAAATTTATAATAAAATTTTAGGAGAATACATATGGCTCACGTAAAACGTGGTGTAATTGCACGTGCACGTCATAAAAAAATTATAAAACAAGCAAAAGGTTATTATGGTGCTCGTTCACGTGTATATCGTGTTGCATGTCAAGCAGTAATTAAAGCCGGTCAATATTCTTATCGTGATCGACGTCAACGTAAACGTCAATTTCGTAAATTATGGATTACAAGAATTAATGCTGCTACTCGTCAATTCGGTTTATCTTATAGTAAATTTATGAATGGATTAACAAGATCTTCTATTAAAATTGATCGTAAAATTTTAGCTGATATTGCAATTTTTGATAAAATTACTTTTAATATTTTAGTAAAAAAAGTACAAAAAGTATTAATATAAAAAATTTTAAAAATTATATTTTATTATTAATATTAATATTTTTATAAAATAATTTTATAATAAATAAATTATTAAAAATAAATTAAAAATAATACCTTAACCTCCAATATGGAGGTTTTCTTTTTTTTTAAAATATATATTTATTATAATTAACTTTTATTATTATATTTAAAATTTTAAAATATAAAATATATTATAATAATATATAAAATAAAATTTTAAAACATATTAAAAAGGAAAAAAAATGTTACGTTTTATAGAACAAGTAAATCTTATTAAAACAAATATAAAAAATACTAAAAATATTAATGAATTAAATTCAATACGTATTAATTTTTTTGGAAAAAAAGGTTTTTTTACTTTAAAAATGAAATCTTTATATAAAATTCCACAAAAAGATCGTCCATCAATTGGTGCGATAATGAATAAATGTAAAGAAGAAATTCTTACTGAAATAAAATTACAAAAAAATATTATTAAAAATATAATAATTGATAAACATTTAAATACTCAAAAAATTGATATATCTTTACCTGGAAGACGTATGGAAAATGGTGGATTACATCCAATAACATATATAATAAATAATATTAAAACTTTTTTTATAACATTAGGATTTTCTGTAGTAAATGGACTTGAAATAGAAGATGATTATCATAATTTTATAGCATTAAATATTCCTGAAAATCATCCAACACGCATTCAAAATGATACATTTTGGTTTGATACTATACGTTTATTACGTACTCAAACTTCTGGAATACAAATACGTACTATGAAAAATCAAAATCCACCTATTCGAATTATATCACCAGGACGTGTTTATCGTAATGATTATGATCAAACGCATACCCCAATGTTTCATCAAATAGAAGGGCTTTTTATTGAAAAAAATATTAATTTTAGTAATTTAAAAAATATAATGTACGATTTTTTATATAATTTTTTTAAAAAAAATATACAAATTCGTTTTCGTCCATCTTATTTTCCATTCACAGAACCATCTGCAGAAGTTGATATAATGAAAAAAAATAATAAATGGTTAGAAATTCTTGGTTGCGGAATGGTACATCCAAATGTTTTAAAAAATGTTGGAATAAATTCAGAAATATATTCAGGTTTTGCTTTTGGGATAGGTGTAGAACGTTTAACAATGTTATATTATGGTATTAATGATTTAAGAGTATTTTTTGAAAATGATTTACGTTTTCTTAAACAATTTAAGTTAGTAGGATAATTTTACATGAAATTTAGTGAATTCTGGTTACGTGAATGGATAAATATAGATATTAATACTCAAACATTATCTGAACAAATGACTATGATTGGTTTAGAAGTAGATAATATTGAACCTATTTCTAATATTTTTTATGATATTATAGTAGGAGAAATTATTGAATGTATTAATCATCCTAATAGTAAAGAATTTTATATAACAAAAGTACATATAGGAAATAATAAATTATTAAAAATATTTTGTAATGCAAAAAATTGTCGTTATGGTTTAAAAGTTGCAGTAGCTACTGCAAAATCAATATTACCATATGATTTTAAAATAAAAAAAATAAAATTATATAATGAAGTTTCAGAAGGTTTATTATGTTCTTTTTCTGAAATAGGTATTCCAAATATGAGTAATAATATTATTGAATTACCTAAAGATGCAAAAATTGGGACTAATATACATAATTATTTACAATTACATGACAATATCATTACAATTAATGTAACACCAAATCGTGCTGATTGTTTAAGTATTATCGGTATAGCACGTGATATCAGTGCTTTTAATAAAATAAAATTTATTGAACCAAATATAAAATCAGTAACTACAACTATTAATGATTTATTACCTGTTTATATTGATATACCTCATGCTTGTCCACGTTATCTATGTCGTATAGTAAAAAATATTAATATTAAAGCTATTACTCCATTTTGGATGCGTGAAAAATTACGTCGTTGCGGTATACATTCTATTAATGCAGTAGTTGATATTACTAATTATGTATTATTAGAATTAGGTCAACCTATGCATGCTTTTGATTTAAACTGTATTGAAGGTAGTATTATAGTGCGTATGGCTAAAAAAGGAGAAACTTTAATTTTATTAAATAATAAAAAAGCAAAATTTAATAATGATACAATAGTTATTTCTGATAATAATAAAATATTAGCAATGGGTGGTATTTTTGGTGGAAAATATTCTAAAATAAATAAAAAAACACAAAATATAATATTTGAATCTGCATTTTTTAATCCACTTTATATTATTGGTCGAGCATATCAACAAGGTATATATACTGATTCTGCTCATCGTTTTGAACGTGGTGTTGATCCTTTATTACAATATAAAGCTATAGAACGTGCTACTCATTTATTAATTGATATATGTGGAGGTAAAGCTGGACCAATAATTGATCATACTAATAAAAAAACATTACCAAAATTTAAAACTATTTATTTACATCGTAAAAAAATAAATAATTTATTAGGTTATATAATACCTAATAAACAAATTATTGATATTCTATATCATTTAGGTTTTAAAGTTATTAAAAAAAATGATAAATGGTTAATTGTTACACCAAGTTGGCGTTTTGATATTAAAATTGAAGAAGATATAATAGAAGAAATAGCACGTATTTATGGATATAGTAACATTCCAAATATACCATTAAATACAAATTTAACAATAATTAAAAATAATAAAATTGATAATATATTAGAACATACAAAAATATTATTAACTAATCATGGATTTCAAGAAATAATAACTTATAGTTTTGTAGATCCTAAAATACAAATTTTAATACATCCTTATATAAAAGCATTAACTTTACCTAATCCAATTTCAATTACTATGTCAGTAATGAGATTATCATTATGGACTGGATTATTATCTACAGTAATTTATAATCAAAATCGACAACAAACTCGTTTTCGCATATTTGAAAATGGTTTATGTTTTATACCTAATATTAAATCAAATTTAAATATTAATCAAAATATGATGTTAGGAGGATTAATTTCTGGTTATGTTCATACTGAACATTGGGATATTAAACCTAAATTAGTAGATTTTTATGATTTAAAAGGAGAAGTAGAATCTATTTTTAATTTAATAGGTAATTTATCTGATATTAATTTTAAAGAAGAAAATAATCCAGCATTACATCCAAAACAAAGTATGGCTATATATTTATATGGTAAACGTATAGGTTTTATAGGTATGATTCATCCAGAAATTAAATATAAATTAAATCTTAATCATTATGCTTTTTTATTTGAATTAGAATGGAATAACGTAATAAATTTAAATAATAAAATAAAAATACAAGAAATTTCTCGTTTTCCATCAAATAGACGTGATATTTCTATTATTATAGATGAAAAAATTTCAGTAGAAAATATTTTAAAAATATGTAGAAATATTACTACTAATCATGTAGTGGATATAAATTTATTTGATGTATATCGTGGTAAAGATATAAAAAAAGGTTATAAAAGTATTTCTATTAGTTTTATATTACAAAATACACATCATACATTAAAAGAAAAAGAGATAACTACTACTATTGAAAAATATATAGAAATTTTAAAAAAACAATTCCAAGCCTCTTTGAGGGATTGAAACTATGACACTTACTAAAGCTATAATATCACAATATCTTTTTAAAACACTTAAGCTTAGTAAACAAGACGCACAAAATCTTGTAAAATTATTTTTTGAAGAAGTTTGTTTAGCTCTTGAAAATGGTGAAAAAGTAAAATTATCAGGTTTTGGAAATTTTAATTTAAAGTATAAAAATCAACGTTCTGGTCGTAATCCTAAAACTGGCCAAAATATTTCAATTACAGAACGATATATAATAACATTTCGTCCAAGTAAAAAATTAAAGAATCAAATAAAAAATGTTAATTTAAAATTATAAATAATAAAAAATAAGAAATCACTTTTGTGGTTTCTTATTGTTTTATTATAAATATATAAAATATATTAATATTATTTATTTTTTTATAAATTATTTAATAATATTAAAATATATTGATTATTACTTAATTCTAGATATACTTTATTATATAAAATAATCATAAAATAAATATATAATATTAATTATAATTTAAACTAAACATACTATAGTATGATACCATTAAATATACCAACATTAATTACTTTTTTTCGTGTAATTTTAATTCCATTTTTTGTAATAGTATTTTATTTACCATTTTCTTGGGCACCTGTAGTTTGTTCTATAATTTTTGTATTAGCTGCTATAACTGATTGGATTGATGGATTTTTAGCTCGTTTATGGAAACAAACTACTAAATTTGGAGCATTTCTTGATCCAATGGCAGATAAAATAATGGTTATAGTAGCATTAGTATTAATAGTAGATTATTATCATCATTGGTTAATTACTATTCCATCAGCTATTATGATTGCTCGTGAAATTATTATTTCTTCTTTACGAGAATGGATGTCAGAAATAGGTAAACGTAATAATGTATCTGTATCATGGATTGGAAAAATAAAAACTGTATTACAAATGCTATCATTAATTGGATTATTATGGCGTCCTGAACGTTATATAGAATTTATAGGATTTTTTCTTTTATATATTTCTACTATACTTACTTTTTGGTCTATGTTTAAATATTTAAAAGCAGCACAAAATGATTTAATATAATTAAAATTAATAAAAAGTAAATAAAATAATTAAAATAATATATAATATATCTTAAAAAAATATTGACTCAATATATCATTTAAGTAAAATATATATAATATATTTAAAATACATATTTAAATTATAATTAATATTAAAATTATATTTTTAAATAAATAAATTTAAGGCGTGTTAACAAATCGGTTATGTAGTGGATTGCAAATCCATTTAGTCCGGTTCGATTCCGGAACACGCCTTCATGTTATATAGCCCGGGTGGTGAAATTGGTAGACACAAGGGACTTAAAATCCCTCTGCTTTTAGCAATGCGGGTTCAAATCCCGCTCCGGGTACCAATTACATTCTATAAATAATTTATTTTTATTAATTAAATAAAATAATAAAAATATTAAATTAATTAATTTATTTTTTTAAAAAGTAAATTTAATTTTTTTATAAAAAATATTTTTATTTTTATTTAAAGTGATTATTGTTTTTGAAATAGTATAAAATGATCCAAATATAATAATAATATCTTGTTTTTTAGAATCTAAAATAGCTTTTTTTAAAGCTGTATGAATATTTTTAAAATTATAAGATTTACTTAAATATTGTGATAAAAATTCTGCATCCGCACCCCGTGGTACATTAAGTGATGAACAATACCAAATATCTATATATTTACGCATATATGTTAATATACTAGAAATATCTTTATCTAATAACATTGCTACTACAGCACGTATTTTTCCATTATAAATGGGTAAATTAATTAAACGATGTATTAAATAATGTACAGCATGTAAATTATGTGCTACATCGAGAATTATTCTTGGTTCTTGACATATAAATTGAAAACGACCAGGTAAACATGCATTTTTTAAACCTATATTAATTGCATGTTGATTAACATTTAAATTAGAATAATGTAAAGCTGCTAATGCAGTAGCAGCATTAATTAATGGAATATTTGGTTTTGGTAAATTAGTCATAATTATTTTAGAATTTTGCCATTGCCAATAATTATCTTTAATAAAATAATTCCAATCTACTCCATTATGATATAATGGAGTATTAATTTGATTTGCTATTTTTTTTATATTTTTAGGTATATTTAATTGACCTATAATAGCAGATTTTCCATTACGAAAAATACCAGCTTTTTCATTTCCAATACTTTCTCTAGTATTACCTAATTTATCAATATGATCTATTTCAATATTAGTAATAATAGATATACTTGGATCGATAATATTTGTGGCATCTAAACGTCCTCCTAAACCAACTTCTAAAATTACTATATCTAATTTTTCTTTTTTCAATAAATATAATGCAGATAAAGTTCCAAATTCAAAATAAGTTAATAAAATTTTATTACGATTTTTTTCAATAATAGAAAAAGCATTATTAAATTCTATAATTGATAATTTTTTACCCTGAATTCGTACTCGTTCAGTATAACATAATAAATGTGGTGAACTATAAACACCTACTCGAAAACCCGCAGCTAAAAGTATTGTTTCTAATATTCGACAAGTAGTTCCTTTACCATTAGTCCCAGCAACTGTAAATACTACTTTTGCTGGAAATAAAAGTTTAAGATTAATAGCAATACATTTAATACGCTCTAAACTTAAATCTAATGGTTGATGATGTAGATTATTAAAATATTTTAACCATTTTTTAAATTTAATATTTTCTTGAGATATTTGGTATTTTTTCATAAATTTTATTATTAAATTAAAATATAAAATAATAAAATAATTATATTATAAATATTTTATATATCTTAATTAATTTATTATTTCTTTTTTTTAATAATAGATGTTTCTATATCAAAACATGGTTTTGGTTTATTAGTTAATTTAGATAAAATACTAGCTAAAGTTTTTCGAATTTCTGGACGACGAACAATCATATCAATCGCACCTTTTTCAAGAAGAAATTCACTACATTGAAAACCTGATGGTAATTTTTCATGCATTGTTTGTTCTATAACACGTGGTCCAGCAAAACCAATAAGAGCTTTTGGTTCTGCAATATTAATATCACCTAACATTGCTAAACTAGCAGAAACTCCTCCCATAGTAGGATTAATTAAAACAGAGATATAAGGTATACTTTGTTCTTGTAATTTAGCTAAAGCTGCACTAGTTTTTGCCATTTGCATCAATGATATTAATGCTTCTTGCATTCTTGCTCCCCCACTAGTAGAAAAACAAATAAATGGACAGTAATCTTTTAATGATTGCTCTATTGCGCATATAAAACGTGCACCAACTACAGAAGACATAGAACCACCAATAAAATTAAATTCAAACGCAGCAGCTACAATTGGCATCTTATACAAAGTACCTTTCATTACTATTAATGCATCCTTTTCACCAGTTTCTTTTTGTGCAAAAATTAAACGATCTTTATATTTTTTTAAATCTCTAAATTTTAAGATATCATGTGGTTCTAATTTATCACCTAATTCTATTTCACTACCTTGATCTAAAAAGGTTTTCAAACGTACACGTGCTGTCATTCTCATATGATGATCACATATTGGACATACTTCTAAATTTTTCTCTAACTCAGCACGATATAAAACTTGACTACAACTATCACATTTTGTCCAAATTCCTTTAGGAATACTTGCTTTACGAGTTTTTTTTATATTATTTTTATTAAAAATTCTTTCAATCCAACTCATTGGTAACCTTTTATTTAAAAAATTAATAGATATTATATTAATATTAATATTAATAAAATTTAAAAATTATTTATAAAAATTAAACTATAAATCTTATTAATAATAAAATTCGCATTCAATTTTATAAATAAAAATTAATTTTATTAAAATAATAAATAATATTTTATTTTTAATAAATTAATAACTAAAATTAAATTTTTTTATAATAAAATTTTTTATTCAGTATTTTAAAATTTAAAATAATATATTTTATATATAATATATATTACTTATATAAATATTATTTTTAATATAAAATGATATTATATTTATTTATTAAACAAATATATCATATTTTATTAAATATTTAATTAATATTAAATATACATTATAAATAAAATATTATTAATTTTAATAAATAAAATTTTATTAATAAAAATTTATTTATTAAAATATAAATATCATAAAAATATTCTTAAATATAAAATATATAAAATTAAAATTGCTTTTTAAAAAAAAAATATTACTAAAATTATTATATTATATAAAATTATATAATATATTATATATAGAATATATATAAATTTTAAAATAAACATTTATCACTTTATTAATTTAAAATTTTATAAAATAAAATATATAATATTAAAATAAAATTTATACTTAATTATATTAAAAATATAAAATTTATAATAAAAAAAATAAATGTTTTTTTATTCAAAAATATTATTTTATTATATAAAATATTTTAAATAGGTAAAAATATTATGACACAAGATAAAATTAAAAAATTAGTTGGTTGGGCAGCATTAAAATATGTTATTCCAAATACTTTTATTGGTGTTGGTAGTGGTTCTACTACGAAACAATTTATTTATGCATTAAGTTCTATAAAACATAAAATAAAAGGTGTTGTTTCTAGTTCTTATGAATCTACCATGCAATTAAAAAAACTAGGTATTTTTGTTTTTGATAGTAATAAAGTTAAATCATTAGATATTTATGTAGATGGAGCAGATGAAATTAATCATTATATGCAAATGATTAAAGGTGGTGGTGCAGCATTAACACGTGAAAAAATTATTGCTGCTATAGCACAAAAATTTATCTGTATAGTAGATTATAAAAAACAAGTTTCTACATTAGGAAAATTTCCAATGCCTGTAGAAGTTATTCCAATGGCACGAAATTATGTTTCACGTGAACTTTTAAAATTAGGTGGTATTCCTAAATATCGAAAAAATACTATTACTGATAATGGTAATATAATCCTAGATGTACATAATTTAATTATTTCTAATCCTATAGAATTAGAAAAGAAAATTAATAATATTGCCGGTGTAGTAACTGTTGGATTATTTGCTAATCGTTGTGCTGATATAGCATTAATTGGATTTAATAATAGTATTAAAGTTATTTTAAAATCTAATTTACAAATTAAATAAAATATTATTTAATATAAATAAAAATATTTATATATTATTAAAATTTTTGTTATAATTTTAAATATTTATTCAAGTAAATTTTATTTATAATGATAATTAAATTATTATATTTGATTTTTAATTTCTTTTAAACCATAAAACGGTGCTCTATGACGTAATACTTCTTCAATACGAATTAATTGATTATATTTAGCGACACGATCTGAACGACTCATAGAACCAGTTTTAATTTGACCCGCTGAAGTACCTACTGCTAAATCAGCAATAGTTGCATCTTCAGTTTCACCAGAACGATGAGATATAATTGTAGTATAACCAGCTTCTTTTGCCATTTTTATAGTAGATAAAGTTTCAGTTAAAGATCCAATTTGATTTAATTTAATTAAAATAGAATTCATAATACCTTTTTTAATACCTTTTTCAAGAATTTTAGTATTAGTTACAAATAAATCATCACCTACTAATTGAATTTTATTACCAAGTATTTTTGTTTGATAAGCAAAACCATCCCAATCAGATTCATCTAAAGAATCTTCAATTGAAACTATAGGATATTTTTTTATAAGATTCTCTAAAAAATGAGTAAATTCTTTAGCAGAAAAAATTTTATTATCTTCACCAAATAATACATATTTACCATTTGTATAAAATTCAGAAGCAGCACAATCTATGGCTAATGTAATATCTTTACCTAATTCATAACCTGATAATTTTATAGCTTCAGAAATAACTTCTAATGCTTCAGAATTAGAATTAAAATTTGGAGCATATCCACCTTCATCACCTACTGATGTATTCATTCCTTTAGCTTTAAGTACTTTAGCTAAATAATGAAATACTTCTGAACCAATACGTACTGCTTCTTTAAAAGTTTTTGCTTTAACTGGTTGAATCATAAACTCTTGAATATCAATATTATTATTTGCATGTTTTCCACCATTGATAATATTTATCATAGGTAATGGCATAGAAAATTTACCTGATGTATTATTTAGCTCAGAAATATATTCATATAATGGCATATATTTCGATGCTGCAGCAGCTTTAGCTACTGCAAGAGAAACTGCTAAAATAGCATTAGCACCAAATTTAGATTTATTTTCAGTACCATCTAATTCAATCATAGTTTGATCAATATCTAATTGATCTTGAGCATTTTTACCTAATAAAACATTAGAAATTAAACTATTTACTGCAAAAATAGCTTTTAATACACCTTTACCTAAAAATCTAGATTTATCATTATCACGTAATTCTAATGCTTCACGAGAACCTACAGAAGATCCTGATGGAGATGAAGCTAAACCAACAAAACCACCCTCAAGATGTACTTCAACTTCTACAGTTGGATAACCCCGAGAATCTATAATCTCACGACCAATCACTTTAATAATTTTAGACATATTAATTTCCTTAATATATATTTAATTAAAAATATAAATAAATAATATTTATTTCATATTAAATATTTAATTTATAATTATAATATTTATAAATAAATTTTTAAAATTTATATCAACATTATTAATTAAAATTTTATTAAATAAATCTTTTAATTACATTTAATAAAATTCTTTAATATTAATATATAATTCTTTTGGTATTGAAAAAATAATATTTTCTTTATAACCTTCCATTTCATTTATCTCTACTTCACCTAATAATTTTAAATAAGAAATTACTTCTTCTACTAAAATATCAGGTGCTGAAGCTCCAGCAGTAATACCAATATTATATATTTTATGAAACCATTTTTCTTGAATATCACATGATGAATCAATTAAATAAGCAGGTTTACCGGAATATTTAACTAATTCTACTAAACGATTAGAATTGGAAGAATTTTTTGATCCAATGATTAATACTATTTCTACATTTTTAATTAAATTACGTACAGCTAATTGACGATTAATAGTAGCATAACAAATATCATTTTTATGTGGACCAATAATTTTAGGAAAACGTTGATATAATAAATTAATCATATCTAAAGTATCATCTATTGATAACGTAGTTTGAGTCATAAAACATAATTTTTTTTCATTTTTTACTTTTAATTTTAATATATCTTCTTTAGACTCTACTAAATATATAGCACCATCTGGATTATTATATTGACCCATAGTACCATCTACTTCTGGATGACCAGAATGACCAATAAATATTACTTCAATACCATTTCTACTAGCACGAGATACTTCCATATGTACTTTAGTTACCAGTGGACAAGTAGCATCAAATAACATAGTAAGATTTTTCTTATAAGCTTGAATACGTATATCTTTAGATACTCCATGTGCTGAAAAAATTAAAATAGAATTTTCTGAAACTTCAGAAATATCTTCAACAAATATTACACCCCGAATACGTAAACTATTCACAATATAACGATTATGTACAATTTCATGTCGTACATAAATTGGTGGACCATAAATTTTTAAAGCATATTCAACAATATTAATTGCACGATCTACACCCGCACAAAAACCACGTGGATTAGCTAACCATATTTTCATATATATTTTTATTAAAATATTAAAAATAAATATTTTAATATAAAAAATCATAATTAATGTTAAATAAATAAATTTTAAATTATATTTATATAATTAAATTTTTATATTATAATTTAAAATTAATAAAATATAAAAATATTAATCTATAAAAATTATTGTAATTTATAAAACAATATTTAATTATTTATTATAGATATTTTTATAAATACTTTTAAAAACTTAAACAATTAAATTTAATTAATTTTTTTAGCTGTAACAGCAGCTTTAATAATTGAAGTAAAAATATCAACTTTTAATGATGCACCACCAACTAATACTCCATCAATATCTGGTTGAGAAAATAAATCAAAAGCATTTTTATCATTAACAGATCCACCATATTGAATAATTATTTCATTTGCTATATCTTTATTATACATAGAAATATAATTACGAATAAATTGATGTACTAATTGAACTTGTTTGGGAATAGCAGATTTTCCGGTACCAATAGCCCAAATCGGTTCATAAGCAATTACAGTATTTTTCATAGCTAAAATACCTAAAGTATTTAGTATAACATCAATTTGATTTGCACAGACTTCTTCAGTTTTACCTGCTTTATTTTCTTCTTCAGTTTCACCAATACATAATACTGGTATTAAATTTATTTCTTTTATAATTTTAAATTTTAAAGCAATATCTTTATTAGTTTCATTATGATAAATTCGACGTTCAGAATGACCGATAAGAACATACTTAGTTCCAACATCTTTTAACATTATAGCTGAAATTTCTCCAGTATAATTACCGTATAAATTAATATCTACATTTTGTGCTCCTAAAGTAATATTACTATTAATAATCATATTATTTACTAAATGTAAATACATTACTGGCGGTGCAAGTACAATATTACAACTATTAATATTACTTAAATTATTATGTAATTCTGAAACTAATTTATTAATTATATCAATATTACCATTAAGCTTCCAATTACCTATAACTAATGGATAATTCATATTTTTTCTCCAAAAAGAATATAAAAGAATAAAAAAAGCTTTTCGGATATATAATTTATTCCTTTTATAGTATAAAATAATTAAATATAAATTGTTATTACTATTTATTTTATAAAAATAAATAATTTAATTTTATTTAAATTATAACAAAATATAAAATATATTATAATTGTTATTATAAAATATTTTATTATTTTATTTTAAAATTATTTTATTTAAAATATTTAAAAAATATTTTATTTATATAAATAAATAAATATAAAATATAATATCATTATATTAATAATAAAATTATAATAATTTAAAAACATTATTTAATAAAAATTATCTAATAGTAATACATAATATAATATTACTAAATAATATAATATATTATTATTAATAATAATATTTAGATATATAAAAATAAATCATAAAAAAATAAAATATTTTTAAAAAAATCATATTAATTTTAATTTTATATTTTATTTTATAATAATAATACCATATAAATATCATTAATATTTTATTTATAATAATTTAAGGAATCATAATTAATGAAAAAAAAATTTTTAATATTTAGTGTATTACTGATTAATATTAGTTTTACATTTTTTTCTTTACCAGTAAGTAGTACCGCAATACCATTTATTTTACAAGGAGAATCATTACCAAGTTTAGCATTAATGCTAGAAAAAGTATTACCTACTGTAGTAAGTATACATGTTGAAGGAACTCAAACACAATATTCACCACAATTACCTAAAGAATTTAAATATTTTTTTGGTCAAAATTTTCCTGATTTACAACTTAATTCCCGTCCATTTCAAGGATTAGGTTCTGGTGTAATTATTAATGCAAAAAAGGGTTATATATTAACTAATAATCATGTTATTAATAATGCTGATAAAATTCATATACAATTAAATGATGGTAGAGAATTCGAAGCTAAATTAATTGGACATGATGAACAATCTGATATAGCTTTATTAAAGATTAATGAAGTAAAAAATCTTACTGAAATTAAAATAGCAGATTCTGATCAATTACGTGTCGGTGATTTCGCTGTAGCTATTGGAAATCCATTTGGTTTAGGTCAAACTGCTACATCTGGTATTATTTCAGCATTAGGTCGAAGTGGATTAAATTTAGAAGGATTAGAAAACTTTATTCAAACTGATGCTTCTATTAATCGTGGTAATTCTGGCGGAGCTTTAGTAAATCTTAATGGTGAATTAATTGGAATTAATACTGCTATTTTAGCTCCTAATGGAGGAAATATTGGGATTGGTTTTGCTATTCCAGGAAATATGGCAAAAAATCTTAGTCAACAATTAATTGAATTTGGTCAAGTAAAACGTGGTACATTAGGTATTAAAGGTAGTGAAATGACACCTGATATAGCTAAAGCTTTTAATAGTAATATTCAACGTGGTGCATTTGTTAGTGAAGTATTATCACAATCTGCTGCTTCTAAAGCTGGTATTAAATCTGGAGATATATTAATATCAGTTGATGGTAAATCAATTAATAGTTTTTCTGAATTACGTGCAAAAATTGCTACAACTACTCCTGGAAAAAAAATTATAATAGGATTACTTCGTGATGGTGATTCTAAAGAAGTAACAGTAATATTAGATAATAATGATAATTCATCTATAAAAGCTGAAATACTTTCTCCAGTATTACTTGGTGTTTCTTTAAGTAATAGTTCATTACAAAATAATAATGAAACAGGAGTAAAAGTAGATAATGTTGATCAAGGATCAATAGCAGAACGTTCTGGTTTAAAAAAAAATGATATTATTATTGGTGTTAATCGTCAACATATTAAAAATATTATTACATTACGAAAAATTTTAGAAAAAAAACCATCAATTATAGCTCTTAATATTATTCGTGGTAATGAAAATATTTACTTATTATTACATTAATATATTATTGTAAATATTTATTATTATATAAATTAAAAATTTTTATTACATAATAAATAATTAATAAAATTAAATTATAATAAAAGTTATATTTAAAAAAAAATAAATTTTTAATATTTAATTCATGAAATATTATTATATAAATAATGTCATTAATATTACTATATTCAAATTAAAATTATTATGATTAATAAAATTCCATTTTTATATAAAAAACCTGTTAGTTTTATAAATTTACCTTTAACCTTAATTTCATTAGAAGATTGGGCATTAATAAAATTATCAGGTCCAGATGTTATGAAATATCTTCAAACTCAAATAACTATAGATATTAATCTACTTCAAAATAATCAACATATATTATGTTGTCATTGTAATGCTATGGGAAAAATGTGGAGTAATTTACGTATTTTTAAAAGAAAAGAATATTTTTATTATATAATTCGTCGTGATGTATTGAATTTACAATTAAAAGAAATTAAAAAATATTCAATTTTTTCAAAAGTTTCTATAGAAATCGATAATAATTTAATTTTATTAGGTATAGCAGGTTTAAAAGTACGTAAAATACTATTAAATATTTTTAATACATTACCTAATGCAGATAATCAATTAATACAAAAAAAAAATACTACTATATTACAATTTAATAAACCATCTGAACGTTTTTTAATCATTACTACTAATAAAATTGCTACAAAATTTATTAATAAATTATATAATAATATACAATTTAATAATAGTGCTCAATGGTTAGTATTAGAAATTGAATCCGGATATCCAATTATTGATAATGTAAATAGTCAAAAATTTATCCCTCAATCAACAAACTTACATATGTTACATGGTATTAATTTTAATAAAGGTTGTTATATTGGTCAAGAAATAATAACACGTACTCAATTTCGAGGAACAAATAAAAATTCAATGTATTTATTAGAAGGACAATCTAAATATATTCCTAAATCAGGAGATACTATAGAAGTAAAATTAGGAGAAAATTGGCGAAATACTGGAAGAATTTTAACAGCTCTTGAATTAGCTAACAAAAAATTATTAATACAAATAGTTATGAAAAATAATTTAAATATAAATACTAAATTTAGAGTATCTGGTGATAATACTAGTAATTTAATAAATAAACCATTATCTTATAATATAAAATAATAAATTATAAAATTATTATTAATAAGGCCAATATCCAACTGTTACTCGTTCATTATTTCCATAATCATAATAAGTCGTTACTTTTAAAAATCCTATAAACAAAAATAACGTACGAACACTACTCCCTTGTTTCCAACCATGTTCCAATAATAACCATCCTTTTGATTTTAAAAATTTAGGTGCATTATATATAATTGTAGCTAGATCAGCTAATCCTTTTTTTTTTGATATTAATGCATTTTTTGGTTCAAAGAGAACATCACCTTTAGTTAAATGTATATCATTAATATCAATATATGGAGGATTACTCATAATTAATGAAAAACGTTTATTAGATAAAGAATTAAACCAATTACTTTTTAAAAATTTTACATTAGTAATTTTTAATTTTTTCATATTATATAATGCAACTGATAATACAGAAGATAATATATCAATACCTGTTATTATACAATCTAATCTTTCACTTGCTAATGACAATGCAAGAGAACCACAACCAGTACCTAAATCAAGAATATGACATGGTGTATTTGGTAAATATTGTAATGCTAATTCTATTAAACGTTCACTATCTGAACGTGGAATTAAAGTATTAGAAGAAACAAAAAATGATAATGACCAAAATTCACGCTTTCCTATCAAATAAGATATCGGTTCTCCATTTTCACGACGTATTAATAATCTTTCTAATTGTTCACTTTGTATTATAGTTAATTCTGTTTCATGAAAAATTAATAAAAAAGTTTTAGTTTTTTTAATAACAAAACTTAATAAAATTTCTGAATCTAATCTAGGAGTATTACTCTTAGTTAATCTAAGAGTAGCATATATTAACCAATTATTATAATTCATTGTTTTAAATCATTAGATAATATTGAAAGTTGATCTGTATAATACTCTTGTAAAATAGGCTGAATTAAAATATCTAATTTACCTTCCATAACTTCATTTAAACGATATAATGTTAAATTAATTCTATGATCAGTAATACGTCCTTGAGGAAAATGATAAGTACGAATACGATTAGATCTATCACCACTACCTAATAAATTACGACGTGTTTCAGTTTCTAATTTTCTACGTTTAATTATTTCTGAAGCATGAATTCGAGCAATTAATACTGACATTGCTTTTGCTTTATTTTTATGTTGTGAACGCTCATCTTGACATTCAACAGAAATTCCAGTAGGAATATGAACAATTCGAATTGCAGAATCAGTAGTATTAACATGCTGACCACCTGCACCAGAAGAACGAAAAGTATCAATTTTTAAATCATTAGAAGAAATTTTTGGTATTTTAGTATCTTCTATTTCTGGCATTACTGCAATAGTGCATGTAGAAGTATGAATACGTCCCTGAGATTCAGTTTCAGGTACTCGTTGTACACGATGACCTCCAGATTCAAATTTTAAATTACTATAAACACCATATCCAGAAATTTTAGAAATAATTTCTTTATAACCACCTAACTCTCCTGCATTATAATTAATAATTTTTATATTCCAAGAATTAATTTCAGAATAACGACTATACATACGAAATAAATCCCCTGCAAAAATCGCTGCTTCATTTCCACCAGAACCAGCACGAATTTCTAAAAAACAATTACAATCATCATCTGGATCTTTTGGTAAAAGTAAGAGTTGTATTTTTTTTTCTAATTCTTTAATAGCTATTTTAGCTGATTTTAATTCTTCATATGCCATATCACGCATTTCTGGATCATCTTCCATTATTTTTGCTGTTTTTAAATCACTTTGTATCTGACGCCACTTAAGAAAACAGCAACTAATATCAGTTAATTGTGAATATTCACGTGAAAGTGCTCGAAATTTATTTTGATCAGAAATAATCAGAGCGTCTCCTAATAATATTTGAATTTCTTCATAACGCTCTTGTAATGTTTCTAATTTATTAATAATTGAAGATTTCATATTTAATATTTAACCTTATTAATTAATAAAATTAATATTATTTTATTTAAATAATATATTATAAAACTAATAATTTTATATTGTATAATTTTTATAATAAATTTAATATATTTAGTTAAATATATTAATTAAAATAAATAATAAAATATTTTTAAATGTATTTTATATATTTTAATTAAAAAATAAATATTTTAAATAATTTTTATATAAGATATAATATATATTATTTTAATAAAATTAATATATATTATAATAATTTATAAATTATTTATTAATTTTATATTTAATATTTAATAATTATAATTTTTATTTTTAAAATACTATATATTTATATATATTATTTTAATATTTTAATAATATAATCACAAGAGGTTAAATTTAGTGATATTAAATTGGAATAAAATTTATTTAAATTTTTTAGATTTATTAATAAAATTTTTTATAAAAAGTAAAATCATTCCTTTTGATCCAATTAAAGAATTAAATTTAGATCTTTCACGACCAATTTTATATATTTTACCTGTTCATTCAAATATAAATTTATTAACTCTTCGTTCACAATGCTTAAAAAAAAAATTACCTGATCCATTACATCCACTAAAAATTAACAATAAAATATTACCAAGTTATTTATTTATTTATAATAATTTAAACTTCTCTCATTGTCATGTTTTAAAAAAAGATTCAATAAATTTTTTTTATAATTATTTAAATTTACATAAAAATAATATAAATCTCAATATCCAAATATTATTAGTTTCTGTAATGTTTAGTCGTTCTCCTAAATATACACATAAAAATACAATATTTTTTTATTTATTTAAAAAAATAAAAAAATTATTTTTTATATTATATTTAGGTCGAAATACATTTATTTATTTTTCTAAAATTATTTCTATGCGTTACATCACTACTCATTATAGTAATGATCAAATGATTGTACAAAAATTAGCAAGAATAGCACGTATATATTTTTTACGTCAACATTTAGCTGCAAATGGACCAAATATTTTAAAAAATAAAAATATTTTAAACAAAATTTTAAATTCTAAAATAATTAAAAACATAATTCAAGAAGAAATAAATAATAAAAAAAATAATACTAATAAAATAAAAAAAAATACTAAAAAAATAATAAAAGAAATTGCTGCTAATTTTTCTTATAGTACTATACGAATTTTTGATTACATATTAAGCTGGATTTTAAAAAAATTATTTAATAGTATCAATGTTACAAACATTAACCATATACGTCAATTAGCACAAAATGGTTATAAAATTGTATATATACCTTGTCATCGTAGTCATATGGATTATTTATTATTATCTTATATCTTATATCATCAAGGATTAGTACCACCACATATAGCAGCTGGTATTAATTTAAATTTTTGGCCTATTGGATCAGTATTCCGACGATTAGGTGCATTTTTTATTCGTCGAACTTTTAATAAAAATAAACTATATTCTATAGTATTTCGTGAATATCTTACTGAATTATTTAATCAAGGTTATTCTATAGAATATTTTATTGAAGGAGGTCGTTCTCGTACTGGTTATTTATTAGAACCAAAAACTGGAACTCTATCTATGACTATTCAAGCAATATTACATAAAAAAATAAAAAAAATAATTTTAATACCTGTTTATATTAGTTATGAACATATTATAGAAATAAATACTTATTATAAAGAGTTAAACGGTATTACTAAAAAAAAAGAAAATTTATTAAAAATGCTATATAGTTTCAGTAAATTATGTAATTTAGGAAAAAGTTATATAAATTTTGGTAATCCACTATTATTAAATGAATATTTAAATAAAAATATACCACACTTAAATCAATCAATAAAAAATATTGAATTTCAACGACCTACTTGGTTAATACCAATAACAAAAAATTTATCAAAAGAACTCATGATGCGTATTAATAATGCTACAGTAATTAATTCTATTAATTTATGTGCAATAATACTATTATCATCTAATAAATATTCATTAACTTATAAAAAATTATTAATACAACTTGAATGTTATTTACAATTAATACGTAATGTACCATATTCTTATGAAATAATTATTCCTACTCAAACTTCAAAAGAATTATTAATTTATGCATTAAATATGAATAAATTTTATATTAAAAAAAATAAAACTGAAAATATTATTAGTATACCACCTGATCAAATAATGTTAATGACTTATTTTCGAAATAATATTTTTCATATATTAGTACTTCCTTCATTAATTGCTAAAATAATATATCAATATAAAAAAATATTAAAAAATGAATTATTATATCAAATACAATTAATTTATCCAATCTTAAAATCTGAATTATTTTTAAAATATAAAAAAGAAAATTTAAATGAAATAATTACTTTAATTATTAAAGAAATGATTCAACAAAAATTAATTTATAATAATAAAAAATATTTAGAATTAAATCCTATGTATATTTTTTCATTAAAATTATTAAGTAATAACATTCATAATACTTTACAACAATATACTATTACTATGTCAATTATTAATATTAATCCTAATATTAATAAAAATATATTAGAAAAAGAAAATCGTATTTTAGCAAAAAAAATATCTATAATTCATAATATTAATATTTCTCATCTTTTTAATAAAACTGTATTTATGAATCTTATAACAATTTTACGAGAAGAAAAATATATCAAAAAATTTGATTATCCAATATATAATCTTATATTAAAAATATATATTATATTAAAAAATCTTATGACACCAGAAATCAAATTAACTCTTGAAAAATTAAAATATCCAATAAAAATAAATAAAAATATATTAATTAACTTAACAAATAAAAAATAAATTACATTTAAAAATATAAAAATATTAATAATTTAATTTAATATTGATTATATAATATATTTAATTTTATATAATATTAATAAAATTAACACGCAAAAACTTAAATAATTTTAAATATTTACGTGTTAATAAATAAATTTATATTTTTATTATTGTTTAAAATTAGATCGATCAACTAATTCAATATATGCCATTGGTGAATTATCACCTATACGAAAACCACATTTTAAAATACGAGTATAACCTCCTTTTCTATGTAAAAAATGTGGACCAAGTTTATTAAATAATTTTGATACAATTTCATTATTTCGAATACAAGAAAATACTAAACGACGATTAGAAATCGTACTAATTTTAGAGAGAGTAATTAATGGTTCAATAACACGTCGAAGTTCTTTAGCTTTTAATAAAGTGGTTTTAATAATTTCATAACGAACTAAAGAACTAGCCATATTTCTAAACATGGCTTTTCGATGACTTCTAGTACGATTAAATTGACGACCACTTTTGCGATGACGCATAATTTTATCCTTTTTAATAAAAATTTTTATTTATATTTTCATTATCCATCAATAATACTTTTCGGAGGCCAATTTTCTAAACGTGTACCTAAAGATAAATTTTTTGATGCTAATATATCTTTAATTTCAGTAAGAGATTTTTTACCTAAATTTGGTGTTTTTAATAATTCTACCTCAGTACGTTGTACTAAATCACCAATATAATGAATAGCTTCTGCTTTTAAACAATTAGCAGAACGAACAGTTAATTCTAAATCATCTACAGGACGTAAAAGAATTGGATCAAACTCTGGTTTTTCTTCTTTAATTTCTGGTTGATGTACATCACGTAAATCAATAAATGCTTCTAATTGTTCAGCTAATATAGTTGCTGCACGACGTATTGCTTCTTCAGGATCAATAGTACCATTAGTTTCTATTTCAATTATTAATTTATCTAAATCAGTACGTTGTTCTACACGAGCTGCTTCAACATTATAAGAAATACGTTCTACAGGACTAAAACAAGCATCAACTAATAAATGACCAATCGGATGTTCATCTTCCTCAAAATGAATTCTACTTGAAGCAGGTACATAACCACGACCACGCTGAACTTTTATTCGCATATTAATCGTAGCATTTTTATCAGTTAAATGACAAATAATATGTTCAGGATTAATAATTTCAACATCACCATTATAAATGATATTAGAAGCCGTAACAGGACCAATACCATGTTTATTTAAAGTAAGTATTATTTCATCTTTTCCCAAAACTCTTACAGCTAAACCTTTTAGATTTAAAAGAATTTCTAAAATATCTTCTTGTACACCCTCTTTTGTACTATATTCATGTAATACACCATCAATTTCAACTTCAGTTACTGCACAACCTGGCATAGATGAAAGAAGAATACGACGAAGTGCATTACCTAAAGTATGACCAAAACCACGCTCTAAAGGCTCTAAAGTTACTTTAGCATGTGTTAAACTAATTTGTTCAATATCTACTAAACGTGGCTTAAGAAATTCTGTTATAGAACCCTTCATTATTTACCCTCTCTTTAAAACTCGAGCTTTACTTAGAATAAAGCTCGACAATCAGGTGTTCATTAATATCGGAAGATAAATCACTACGTTCTGGAATACGTTTGAAAATACCTTCCATTTTAAGTATATCAACTTCTAACCAAATTGATTTTTCTCGTTGTTCAGATAATTCTAAAGCAGCTTTAATACGAGATTGTTTTTTAGCTTTATCACAAAGACTAATTCTATCATTTGGAAATACTTGATAAGAAGAAATATTAACAATATATTTATTTACCATAATAGATTTATGATTAACTAATTGACGCGCTTCTGCACGTGTAGCACCAAAACCCATACGATAAACAATATTATCTAAACGACCTTCTAATAATTGTAATAAATTTGCACCAGTATTACCTTTCAAACGTGCTGCCTTTTTATAATAATTATAAAATTGATGTTCTAAAATACCATAAATACGTCTAACTTTTTGTTTTTCACGTAATTGTAAACCATAATCAGATAAACGTAATTTACGAATACCATGTTGACCAGGTAACTGATCAATTTTACATTTTGAATCAATTGTACGCACACCAGATGTTAGAAATAAATCTGTTCCTTCACGACGACTTAACTTAAGCTTAGGACCTAAATATCTTGCCATTTTTTTTTCCCAGTAATCCTAAAAATAGTAGCATTATACACGACGTTTCTTCGGAGAACGACAACCATTATAAGGAATTGGAGTCACATCAGAAATATTAGTAATATGAAAACCAGCTGCATTAAGAGCACGGATAGTAGATTCACGACCAGGACCAGGTCCTGTAACCATAACTTCCAAATTTTTTATATTATATTCTTTTACTGCATCAGCACAACGCTCTGCAGCAACCTGTGCTGCAAAAGGAGTAGACTTACGAGAACCACGAAAACCAGAACCACCAGATGTTGCCCAAGCTAAAGCATTACCCTGACGATCAGTAATAGTTACAATAGTATTATTAAAGGAAGCATGAATATGAGCAACACCATCAGAAATTTGCTTTTTTATACGCTTACGTGTACGAATAGGTATTTTTGCCATTATTCAATTACCCCGATTATTTTTTAATCGGTTTACGTGGACCCTTTCGGGTACGAGCGTTAGTTTTTGTTCGTTGTCCTCGAACTGGTAAACCACGACGATGACGTAAACCACGATATGTACCAAGATCCATTAAACGCTTAATGTTTAAAGTCACTTTACGACGTAATTCACCTTCTATAGTAAATTTAAGAACTGCTTCACGTAATTTTTCAATTTGCTCTTCAGATAATTCATTAATCTTAACATGCTTAGGAATACCCATAGAAAAACATATAGAATGTGAATGAGTTTTTCCAATTCCAAAAATTGATGTTAATGCAATTACAGTATGTTTATTATCAGGAATATTAATGCCTGCTATACGAGCCACTATTCACTCCTACTATTTTATATAGTAAATTTCATTATTAAAAATATATTTTATAAAATTAAAATAACATTACAATAAAATAAAAAATTTACTAATTAATTTAATTAACCATTTTTTAAAAATATTATATAATTAACCTTGACGTTGTTTATGTTTTGGTTCTTCAGTACATGTGATATAAACAACACCTTTACGTTTAACAATCTTACAATTACGACATAATTTTTTTACAGAAGTACGTACTTTCATTATATGATTCTCTATAATTTCTAAAATAATTCTATTTAACGATTAAAACCTTTTAAATTTGCTTTTTTTAAAGCAGACTCATAATGACTAGACATCATTAAAGTTTGTATTTGACTCATAAAATCCATAATTACAACAACTACAATTAATAATGATGTACCTCCAAAATAAAATGGTACTCTCATAATATCACGCATAAATTCTGGAATTAAACAAATAAAAGTAATATACATTGCACCAATAAACGTTAAACGTGTCATAACTTTATCTATATATTTTGCTGTTTGTTCTCCCGGTCTAATTCCTGGAAGAAAAGCACCAGATTTTTTTAAATTATCTGCTGTTTCACGAGGATTAAAAACCAATGCCGTATAAAAAAAACAAAAGAAAATAATTGAAGTCGCATAAAGTAACACATATAATGGTTGTCCTGGTTGTAAATACAAAGAAATTATTGTTAACCAATGCCAATTTGTACCTCCACCAAACCAAGATGTAATAGTAGCTGGAAATAAAATTATACTAGAAGCAAAAATAGCTGGAATAACACCTGCCATATTTACTTTTAATGGTAAATGTGTACTTTGTGCAGCATAAATACGACGACCTTGTTGACGTTTTGCATAATTAACAATAATACGACGTTGACCACGTTCTATAAAAATAACAAGAAAAGTTACTATAAAAATTAATATTAAAATTAATATTAATAATAAAAAATGTAAATCACCCTGTCTAGCTTGTTCAATAGTATGAGCTACTGCAGGTGGAAGTCCTGCTACAATACCTGCAAAAATAATAATTGAAATACCATTACCTATACCACGTTCTGTAATTTGACCACCTAACCACATTAAAAATATTGTTCCAGTTACTAAACTAACTACCGCAGTAAAATAAAATGAAAAACCTGGATTTATTATTAATCCCTGCATACCAGGCATATTAGGTAGACCAATAGCAATTCCAATAGATTGAAATATAGCTAATATTAATGTACAATATCTAATATATTGATTAATTTTACAACGACCTATACTACCTTCTTTTTTTATTTCCGCTAATACTGGATGAATTACTGTTAATAATTGAATAATAATTGATGCTGAAATATACGGCATAATACCTAATGCAAAAATAGAAGCACGACTAAGAGCACCACCAGAAAACATATTAAACATTTCAATAATAGTGCCTTTTTGTTGCTCAAGAAATTTAGTTAGAACAATAGAATTAATACCAGGAATTGGAATAAAAGAACCAATACGAAAAACAATTAATGCACTCATTACAAAAAAAAGTCTATTTTTTAATTCATTTAATCCACCTTTTGTACTTTGAAAATCTAATCCAAGTTGTTTAACCATAAAATTATTTATTCCTCAATTTTACCATTAACAGCTTCAATAGCAGAACGAGCACCTTTAGTAACATGCAGACCACGTATAATTACTGAATTAGTTATTTTACCAGAAAGTATAATTTTTACATATTTAATATTAGTATTAATAATATTAGAAAATTTTAATACATTTAAATCAATAATATTATTTTTTATTATAGATAATTCAGATAAACGTACTTCTGCTTTAAGTTTTGATTTACGTGAAATAAAACCGAATTTTGGTATACGCCTATATAAAGGCATTTGACCACCTTCAAAACCTCGACGTATTTTACTACCAGAACGAGATTTTTGACCTTTATGTCCACGTCCACAAGTTTTTCCTAAACCAGAACCAATACCACGACCTATACGTTTTTTATTATGCTTAGCTCCATTAGCTGGAGAAAGAGTATTTAAATACATCTATTACTCCTCAATCTTAATCATATAAGAAACTAAATTAATCATACCACGAATAGAAAAAGTATCTTCATGTTTTACAACATGACCAATATGACGTAAACCTAAACCTATAATCGTAGCTTTATGTTTAGGTAAACAACCAATAGAACTACGAATTTGTGTTATTTTAATAATTTTAATCATAGAGTATTTTACCCTAAAATATCTTCAATAGATTTATTACGTTTAGCAGCAATAATCTCTGGAGATTTCATATGAATTAAAGCATTAATAGTTGCACGAACTACATTAATTGGATTAGTAGAACCATAAGTTTTAGCTAATACATTATGTATTCCAGCAACTTCCAAAACAGCACGCATTGCACCACCTGCAATAATACCAGTACCTGCATAAGCAGGTTTCATAAAAACATATGAACCTGTATGAGCACCTGTTACAGAATGTTGTAAAGTACTACCAACATTTAATGAAATATTAATAATATTACGACGAGCTTTTTCCATTGCTTTTTGAATTGCTGCTGGAACCTCACGTGCTTTACCATAACCAAAACCAACACGACCATTACCATCACCAACAACAGTTAATGCAGTAAAACTAAAAATACGACCACCTTTTACAGTTTTAGATACACGATTTACTGAAATTAATTTTTCCTGTAGTTCACCAGTGTGTTTTTCAACATTCATAATCTGAAATTTTCCTTAGAACTGAAGGCCAAATTTACGAGCAGAATCTGCTAATACTTTGATTCGACCATGATATTTGAAACCAGAACGATCAAAAGAAACTTTTTTAATTCCTTTATGTAACGCTCTCTCAGCTATTACTTGACCTATAATTATAGCTGCATCTTTGTTACCAGAATATTTAAATTTTTTACTAATAACTTTTTCTACAGTAGAAGCAGATATTAACGTTTCAGAATTATTTGAATTAATTATTTGTGCATATATATGACGTGGAGTACGATGTACCACCAAACGAATTGCACCTAATTCGATAAATTTACGACGTACACGAGTCGCTCGACGAAGACGAGCAAATTTCTTATCCATAGTATTATTATTACCTTACTTCTTTTTAGCTTCTTTAATACGCACAATTTCAGTTGCGTAACGAATACCTTTACCTTTATAAGGTTCAGGACGTCGATAAGCTCGTAAATTTGCAGCAACTTGACCAATCATTTGCTTATCTGCGCCTTTTAAAATAATTTCAGTTTGATTTTGACATTCAGCAATAATACCTTTTGGTAACTGATATTTAATAATATGAGAATAACCTAAAGATAAATTTAATATATTATCTTTTACAATAGCACGATAACCTACACCGAATAATTGAAGATTTTTAGTAAAACCTTTAGTAACACCAATAATCATTAAATTTAATAATGCACGTGTAGTACCTGCTTGAGCCCAAGAGTTAGAAAATTTTTTACATGGAAAAAAAAATAATTTATTTATTTCATGTTTTATAATTACAGAATTATGAATAATACGAGTTAATTCACCATTTTTTCCTTTAATAGAAACAAATTGACCAGAAATTGTCACTTTTACATTATCAGGAATTAAAATAGGCACTTTTGCAATACGAGACATCCTTTCCTCCAGAATTAAGCTACATAACACATAATTTCACCACCAAGACCAATTTTACGAGCTATACGATCAGTCATAACACCTTGAGAAGTAGAAATAATTACGATACCTAAACCAGCCATAATTTTAGGTATTTTATTTGCTTTTTTATAAATACGTAAACCAGGACGACTAATACGTTTAATATTTTCTATTACTGGATTACCTTGAAAATATTTTAATTCTAAACTTAAAATAGGTTTAATATTACCTTCAATTTTAAAATTTTTAATAAATCCCTCTTTCTTTAAAACAATAGAAATTGCTACTTTTAATTTAGAAGAGGGCATAATAACTGCAATTTTACTAGCAGATTGTCCATTTCGGATACGAGTTAACATATCTGCAATTGGATCTTGCATACTCATCTATTTTTACTCCCATAATTCAATTAGCAATTACCAACTAGCTTTTTTTAATCCTGGTACTTCACCACGCATCATAGCTTCACGTAATTTTATTCTACTTAAACCAAATTTCCCTACATAACCATGTGGTCGCCCAGTTTGTCGACAACGATTTCTTTGACGAGATGGACTAGAATCACGAGGAAAAGTTTGTAATTTAAGCACTGCATTCCATTTAATCTCATTGGATACATTAATATCAGAAATAATTACTTTTAATTTAGCTCGTTTTTTAAAAAATTTATTAATTAATTTTGTACGTTTAACTTCGCGTGCTTTCATTGATTGTTTGGCCATAAATTAATCCTATATTATTTTTTAAATGGAAAATTAATCGCAGCCAACAGTGCATAACCTTCATTATTAGATTTTGCAGTAGTAGTTATAGTAATATCTAAACCATATAAATGGTTAATTTTATCATAATTTATTTCTGGAAAAATAATTTGTTCACGTATACCTATACTATAATTACCATAACCATCAAATGACTTTATAGATAAACCACGAAAATCTCGTATACGTGGAATAGCAATAAAAATAAGACGCTCTAAAAATTCCCACATACGTTTTCCACGTAAAGTAACTTTACATCCAATTGGATAACCTTGTCGAATTTTAAATCCTGCAACAGATTTACGAGCTTTAGTAATTAATGGTTTTTGTCCAGAAATTGCTGTTAAATCTGTTACTGCATTTTCCAAAAATTTTTTATCAGTAATAGTTTTACCAAGACCCATATTTAATGTAATTTTATTAATTCGAGGCACTTGCATAAAAGAACTATAATTAAACTGAAACATCAATTTTTTAACTACTTCATCTTTGTAGTAATCATGAAGTTTAACCATCTTATTATTCCAAATTACTTAATAGTTATATTAGTAGATTTAAAAAAACGAACTTTTTTATTATTTTCAAATCTAAATCCTACACGGTCAGCTTTACCAGTATTTATATTAAAAAGAGCAATATTAGATATATGAATTGCAGCTTCTTTTAAAATAATACCACCTATTTTTTTTTGATTTTGAATTGGTTTTTGATGTTTTTTAACTATATTAATACCCTCAATAATCACTTTATTACAAGATAAAATCTTTTTTACTTTACCACATTTACCCTTATCTTTTCCAGTAATTACTATAACTTTATCTGAATTACGAATTTTTGATGCCATAATATCTTTCCTTAAAGTACTTCCGGTGCTAAAGAAATAATTTTCATAAATTTTTCATTACGTAATTCACGAGTAACTGGTCCAAAAATACGTGTACCTATAGGAACTTCAGTACTGTTATTTAAAATAACACATGCATTATTATCAAAACGAATAACAGAACCGTCCATACGACGTATACCTTTTTTAGTACGAACTACAACTGCTTTTAATACTTCACCTTTTTTAACTTTACCACGAGGAATAGCTTCTTTGATAGAAATTTTTATAATATCACCAATACCTGCATAACGACGACGTGATCCACCTAAAACTTTAATACACATTACACGACGTGCACCAGAATTATCAGCAACATTTAATATAGTTTGTTCTTGAATCACTTATTATACCTCATTAATTTTAATAATTAACTTTAAAATATAAGAAATATTTATATTAATAAAAATTATTTTTTATTAAATTTTTTTATTATAACACTGCTTATAACGTAAGGATAGAAAAATTAACGGCTCATTAATTTTGAGCCGTTAATTAAATTAATAAATGATTATTTTATTATATAATCGCTTTATTTATAATACGTACTAATACCCAAGATTTAGTTTTAGATAATGGGCGACATTCACGAATTTCTACTGTATCACCAATACAACATTCATTATTCTTATCATGTACATGTAACTTAGTAGTACGTTTAACAAACTTTCCATATATTATATGTTTTACTTTACGTTCAATAGAAACTACTATTGATTTTTCCATTTTATTACTAATAACACGTCCTTGTAAAGTACGGATAATATCAATCATTTATATTACTCGCTTTTTTAGTCAATAAAGTTTTTATACGTGCAATATTACAACGAACTTGTTTTAATAAATGAGTCTGTTTTAATTGACCGCTAGATATTTGCAAACGTAAATTAAATTTTTCACGTAATAAATTAATCAATTCAATATTTAACTCTTTTAAATTTTTTTCGTAAAAGTTTTTCACTTTCATTACATTACCGTTTTTGTTACAAATGTAGTTTTAAATGGTATCTTATCTGCTGCTACTTCAAATGCTTCACGAGCAAGTTCTTCTGTTACACCATCTATTTCATATAAAATTTTTCCAGGTTGAATTAGCGCAACCCAATATTCAACATTACCTTTACCTTTACCCATACGTACTTCTAATGGTTTTTTAGTAATTGGTTTATCCGGAAAAACACGAATCCAAATTTTACCTTGACGTTTAACAGCTCTAGTCATAGCTCGTCGTGCTGCTTCAATTTGACGAGCACTCAAACGACCTCGACCAATAGCTTTTAAACCAAAAATACCATGAATAATATTTGTACCACGTGCTAAACCACGATTACGACCTTTATGCATTTTACGAAATTTTGTATATTTTGGTTGTAACATCAGCAACTCTCCTTTACTTACGGTTTTTTCGCTGCTGTTTTTTAGGTTGATCAATTAAATCTAATTGATCTACAATTTTCATACCACCAAGTATTTCACCTTTAAAAATCCATACTTTAACACCAATTATACCACAAGTAGTATGTGCTTCTGATATATTATAATCAATATCAGCACGTAACGTATGTAAAGGAACACGACCTTCACGATACCATTCAGTACGTGCAATTTCTGCACCACCTAAACGTCCACTTATTTTTACTTTAATGCCTTTTGCACCCAAACGCATAGCGTTTTGAACAGCACGTTTCATAGCACGTCGAAACATAACACGACGTTCTAACTGAGAAGTAATACTATCTGCAACTAATTTAGCATCAATTTCTGGTTTACGCACTTCAGTAATATTAATTTGTGCAGGGACATTAGAAATACGTGCTATAGCTTTACGTAATTTTTCAACTTCTTCACCTTTTTTACCAATAACAATTCCTGGACGAGAAGTGTAAATAGTTACACGAATACTTTTTGAAGGACGTTCAATAACAATACGTGAAACTGAAGCTTTTTCTAATTCTTTATCTAAAAATCTACGAACTTCAAAATCACTATTTAAATTATCAGCAAATTCTTTAGTATTTGCATACCATGTAGAACTCCATGATTTAATAATACCTAAACGAATACCATTAGGATGTACTTTTTGACCCATTACTAGTCTCCGTTATCTCATCGATCGGACACAATCACAGTAATATGACTAGTGCGTTTTAAGATACGATCTGCACGACCTTTTGCACGTGGCATAATACGCTTCATACTTGGACCTTCATCAACAAAAATTTTAATAATTGTAAGATCATCAATATCAGCACCATCATTATGTTCTGCATTTGCAATAGCAGATTCTAATACTTTTTTAACTAAAGTAGCAGCTTTTTTATTAGTATAAGTCAAAGTTTCAAGAGCTTGTGATACTTTTTTACCACGAATCATATCTACAACAAGACGTACTTTTTGAGCTGAAGAACGAGCACGTCTATGTTTAGCGATAGTTTCCATTACTTTCCCCTTAATAACTTAACGTTTTTTAACTTTTTTATCAGCTGTATGACCTCGATAAGTACGAGTTGGTGAAAATTCACCTAATTTATGACCAATCATATCATCAGATACAAAAACTGGTATATGTTGACGACCATTATGTACTGAAATAGTTAAACCTATCATATTAGGAAAAATTGTTGAACGACGGGACCAAGTCTTTAAAGGTTTTTTATTACCACTTTCTACTGCTTTCTCTACTTTCTTTAATAAATGTAAATCAATAAAAGGACCTTTTTTAAGAGAACGTGGCATAAACTTATTTATCCTCTAATTATTTTTCATGACGACGACGTATAATATATTTATCAGTACGCTTATTCATACGAGTTTTTTTACCTTTAGTTTGTTTACCCCATGGTGTTACTGGGTGCTTACCAAAATTACGACCTTCACCTCCTCCATGTGGATGATCAACTGGATTCATTGCTGTACCACGAACAGTAGGACGTATACCACGCCAACGTGAAGCACCTGCTTTACCTAAAATACGAAGCATATGTTCAGAATTATCTACTTCACCTAAAGTAGCACGACAATCAATTAAAACTTTACGTATTTCACCAGATCGTAAACGTAAAGTAGCATAATAATTATCACGAGAAATAATTTGTATATATGCTCCAGCAGCACGTGCTAATTGACCTCCTTTACCTGGTTTAATTTCTACATTATGAACTATTGAACCTATAGGAATATTACGTATTGGTAAAGTATTACCTACTTTAATTTCAGCATTAATACCACATTGAATTTGATTACCAATTTTTAAACCTTTTATCGATAAAATATAACGACGTTCACCATCTTTATATAATACTAAAGCAATGTTAGCTGAACGATTTGGATCGTATTCAAAACGTTCAACAATACCAGGAATATCATCTTTTTTACGTTTAAAATCAATTAAACGATAATGTTGTTTATGACCACCACCAATATGACGAGTAGTAATTCGTCCATTATTATTACGACCCCCACTTTTTTTCTTTTTTTCAAGTAATTGATAATAAGGTTTACCTTTATGTAAGTCATAATTAATAACTTTTACAACATGACGACGACCTGGAGATGTAGGTTTACATTTAACAATTGTCATTACTCTAAATCCTCTAACTTACTCAGTATTACTAATCAAATCCAAATGCTGACCTTTTTTTAAAGTCACATAAGACTTTTTCCAATCGTTGCGATAACCAATACTTTTACCATGACGCTTTTGTTTTCCTTTTACTATTAACGTATTAACATTTTTTACTTTTACTTCAAATAACTTTTGTACTGCAAATTTTATTTCTAATTTAGTAGCATTTTTTGTAACTTTCAAAACAAGAGTATTATTTTTTTTCATTATATTGGATGCTTTTTCAGATACATGTGGTGAATATAAAATTTTTAATACACGTTCTTCACAAATCATGATAGCATCTCCTCAACTTGCTTTATAGCACTAACAGTTATAATTACTTTTTCAAAAGTAATTAAACTAACTGGATTAATATTAATTACATCAAGTACTTTAATTTTATATAAATTTCTAGAAGCCAAAAAAAGATTTTGATTTATTTTAGAAGTAATAATTAAAACGTTTTTTAATGCCATTTCTTTTAATTTTTTTACTAAAATTTTAGTTTTAGGTATTTCTATAGAAAATTTTTCAACAACAATTAAACGATTTTGACGCACTAATTCAGAAAAAATACTTTTTAATGCTCCACGATACATTTTTTTATTTACTTTTTGATGATAATTTTGCGGTTTAGAAGCAAAAGTTATACCACCAGAACGCCAAATGGGACTTTGTAAAGAACCTGAACGAGCACGACCAGTTCCCTTTTGTCGCCATGGTTTTTTACCAGAACCAGATACTTCAGAACGAGTTTTTTGAGAACGAGTACCTTGTCGCGCAGTAGCTTTATAAGCCACAACAACTTGATGTACTAATGCTTCATTAAAATCACAATTAAAAATAGTTTCTAAAACACTTAATGTGCAATGTGTATCTTTTAATACTAATTCCATTGCTACCCCCTTTTACATCTTTACAGCTGGTTTAATAATTAAATCTCCACCAACTGCTCCCGGTACTGCACCTTTAACTAATAAAAGATTACGTTCAGTATCAATACGTATTACATTTAAACTTTGAATTGTTATACGTTCATCGCCTAAATGACCAGCCATTTTTTTACCTTTAAATACCTTTCCTGGTGTTTGATTCTGACCAATAGATCCCGGAACACGATGAGATAGTGAATTACCATGAGTAGCATCTTGAGTACGAAAATTCCAACGTTTTACAGTTCCAGCAAAACCCTTACCTTTAGAAGTACCTGTAATATCAACTTTTTTAATATTAATAAAAATTTCTATATTTATTTCTTGACCTACTAAAAATTTTTTATTTTCTTTAAAACGAAACTCCCATAAACCTCGCCCAGCTATAACACTATTTTTAGCAAAATGCCCAGCTATTGGTTTTTTAATATGATTAGTTTTTTTATTACCAGTAGTTACTTGAATAGCATTATAACCGTCAGTATTTAAATCTTTCACTTGCGTAACACGATTAACTGTAATTTCAATTACAGTTATTGGTATTGAACAACCATTTTTAGTAAAAATACGTGTCATGCCTATTTTTTTTCCAATTAAACCAATCATTTTCAATCTCTTAATCGTACAGTAATCTGATTAACCTAGGCTGATTTGTACATCTACACCAGCAGATAAATCAAGACGCATTAATGCATCCACAGTTTTCTCAGTTGGTTCTACAATATCAACTAATCGTTTATGAGTGCGAATTTCATATTGATCACGCGCATCTTTATTAACATGCGGAGATATTAAAACAGTAAAACGTTCTTTACGAGTTGGAAGCGGGATGGGACCACGAACTTGCGCTCCTGTACGCTTAGCAGTCTCGACGATTTCCGAAGTTGATCTATCAATAAGACGATGATCAAAAGCTTTTAATCGAATACGGATTCTTTGATTCTGCATTAGACCAGAGCTCCAAATTATTTATAAAAAATAAATAATTACTATTTATTTATATTGATATAAAATAAATGTAATTATAAATATATAATTTCCATATTGGAAATATTATTGTAAATATTAAAAATTTATTATTTAATTAATTATTAATATTAATTAAATTAAATAATTAAAATAATATACATAAATTATAAAAAAAACAATCTAAAATTATTTTTTTTTATTCATTAAATTTTTGATAAAATTTAATGAATAAAAAAATATATAATAATTATTATTTAATTATTTAATTATGTATAATTTATAATTGTTAAAACGTATTTTATAAAAAATAAATTAAATAATTAAATATTTAAAAAATTCATTATTTATTTTTTTTAAATTAATTTATCATTCTAGGAAAACTATGTGAAATATTTAATATTTTTTTTCTCTACATTAGTAATTTGTATACTTGTTATTATTTTAACTATTAATAATAATCAAATAATAAATTTTAATTATCTAATTTCTCAAGGAAATTATAATATTTCAATTTTATTAGGAATATTATTTGGATCTGGTTTTATTTTTGGATGGATAATTTTTAGTTTATATTATATACGTAATTATATCGAATTAAGAAAAGCAAAACACAAAATTAAAAAATTAAAATTACAAATTAAATTATTGTCAAAATCAACAATTTAATTCATTACAAAATATGATAATTATTTATTTTAAAAAATTATTTTAATATATAATTATATATTTTAATATAAAAATATTTTATATAATTCAATAAATTTGTTGAATATATTTATATAATTAATATATTTTAAAAAAATATTAAAAACAAATTATAATTTATTAAATTTTAATAAAATTAAAATAATAAATTTATATATAAATTAAATTATTTTATATATTTTATATAATAAATAAAATATTAATATTAAATTAACATCTTATTTTATAATAATAAAAAATAATAATAAAAAATAAATTAAATTACATTTTAATATTATAAATATAAATTTATAAAATAAATTATATTTACATTATTTATTATATTAAAAATAAGATATAATTAAAACTAATATTAATTAAATATAAAAATTATTAATAAAATAATTAAAATTAATATAAATACAACATAATAAATAATCATAAAATATATTTAGTATAATTAATTAAATAATACAATATCAAGATTAATTAAAAATAAATTTTTTATGATTAATATTTTAAATAAATAAATACAATAAAATACATTTGTTTATTTAAAAGAATTTTATTAAAAATGCTCATAATTATGAGCATTTTTAAAAAATAAATTTTTAATTATTTTGTTTTAAAAAATTTAAAGAAGCTTCTTCCCAATTAACTATATTCCAAAAGGCTTTAATATAATCAGATTTTTTATTTTGATATTTTAGATAATAAGCATGTTCCCATAAATCTAAAGCAATAATAGGAAAACCTAATGTACCAGATACTACTTTACCCATTAGTGGATTATCTTGATTAATAGTAGATACTATAACTAATTTATGATTTTGTAATACTAACCACACCCAACCTGATCCAAAATGAGTTATTGCTACTTTTTCAAATATTTCTTTAAACGTTTTAATATTATTAAAATCATGTTCAATAGCTTCTTTTAATTTACCTGATAAATGAGTTCCCATTTTTAAATTTTTCCAAAAAAAACTATGATTAATATGACCTCCAATATTATTTTTCATAAATAAACGTTTATTACTTGGTATTTGATCTAAATGTTTCATTAATTCTTCAGCAGTATATTTCTTTAATTCTGGGTACATTTCTAAAATAGAATTAGCATTATCAATATAAGTTTGATGATGTTTAGTATGATGAATTTTCATAGTTTTTTTATCAAAAAATGGTTCAAATGCATCATAAGTATATGGTAAAGATGGTAGTAAATACGACATAATAAATATCCCCTATCATAAATTTTATTATAATAAAACATTATATTAAGTAAAATCATTATAGTAAATAAATAATACTTAATTAATAAATAATATTATATAATAATATATTTAAATTATAAAAAAAATAATTTATTATATAATAATAGTTATATATATTTATAAAAAAATAATAATTTATTAAAATAATTTTACAATTTTGTATTTATTATAAATATTATAAATTAATAATTAATTTTAAAATTTTATTTTTTACATTTATAAATATATATTTATATTAATTATAATTATTGTTTAATTAAAGTTTCATTAAAATTAATTTTATAATTTAATTTAAAAATAAACAAATATACTTTAAATAATCTAATTAATATTAGATTATTTATCAAAAAATAAATAATTTTATTTTATTAATTTTATTAAATATATATATTTCATGATAATTCTCTATAATTAAATCATTAAGGATTATTTTGAAATGTATTTTCGTGTTACAATTCGTATTATTGGTTTACTAGTTATACTCTTTTCTGGAACGATGTTTATTCCTATATTAATATCATTAATATATCAAGATGGAGCAAGTCAAGCATTTAGTAAAACTTTTTTTGTAACAATAATTTTTGGTTTTATATTATGGTTTCCTTATCGACAAAAAAAATATGAATTAAAACCACGTGAAGGTTTTTTTATAGTAGTATTTCTTTGGATTATATTAGGTAGTATAGGTTCATTACCTTTTTTATTTTTAAATAAACCAAATTTATCATTAACAGATTCTTTCTTTGAATCTTTTTCTGGTTTAACAACTACCGGTGCTACTATATTAATAGAGTTAGATTCATTACCAAAAGCTATTCTATTTTATCGACAAATGCTACAGTGGATAGGTGGAATGGGAATTATTGTTTTAACAGTAGCTATATTACCGATACTTGGTGTTGGTGGTATGCAATTATATCGAGCAGAAATTCCTGGCCCATTAAAAGATAATAAAATTTATCCACGTATTGCAGAAACTGCTAAAACTTTATGGCTTATTTATATATTATTAACTATTATTTGTTCTATATCATTATGGATAGTAGGAATGCCAATTTTTGATGCTATTAGTCATAGTTTTTCTATTATTTCTATTGGAGGTTTTTCTACTCATGATGCTAATATTGGTTATTATTCAAGTCCTATTATTAATGTAATTACTGCTATTTTTTTAATTATTTCTAGTTGTAATTATAATTTACATTTCGGATTATTAACTAAATATAATTTTAAAAATTATTGGTTAGATTTTGAATTTCGTATATTTATATTCATACAATTAACATTAATAATAATATGTACATTAATGTTATGGGAATATAATGTATATAAAACAAATATAGAAACTTTAAATAAAGCATTCTTTCATGCAATATCAATATCTACTACTGCAGGATTTACTATTGATAATTTTTCTAAATGGCCATCATTTTTACCTATATTATTATTATGTTCTTCTTTTATTGGGGGTTGTGCAGGTTCTACTAGTGGAGGTGTAAAAGTAATTCGAATACTATTATTATATTTACAAGGTTCTCGTGAATTAAAAAGATTAATACACCCAAAAGCTATTTATACTATTAAATTAAGTAATTTTACATTATCAAATCGTATTCTTGATGCAATATGGGGATTTTTTTCAGCTTATGCTTTAATATTTATTTTTGGAATATTTGTAATTATTTCTACTGGAATTGATAATCTTTCTGCTTTTTCTGCAATGATAACATCATTAAATAATTTAGGACCTGGATTAGGTATAATATCTAATAATTTTATTTATATGCCATCAATAACAAAATGGATATTAATAATAATAATGCTTTTTGGACGTTTAGAAATATTTACATTATTAGTATTATTTACACCTACATTTTGGCGTAAATAATAATAATTAATTTATATAATATTTATTTTTTTAAAATATATTTATTTATATTAAAAATTAAAAACTATTTTAAATATTAAACATATATTCCCAATCTAATAATTGTTTAGTTAATAATAATTCACGATTTATTCCTGTAAAATTTAATAATTGATAACGACAAATTAACCATTTTTTTATTATTTTTAATAAAGATATATTACATATACAATTAGATAATTGTAATAATAATAACTTTTGATCTTTATTTAAAATATATTTTAACAAATTTTGTTTAAATTTTATAGTATCTATTAATAACGTAGATAACCAATATATATATTCTATTACATTTACATCATTTAATACTGGTAATAATAATAACATATCCTTTTTTAATATAGCTTTACTTAATATAGAACATAAAATAATACGTTGTTTCCAACGATTTGATTGTAAAAAATTCTTAGCAGCAATTGGTGAACCATTATATAAACCTAATGCTATATAATAATTAATTAAATTACCTGATACGTGATTACTTAACCATTCTATACTTAATTTTTCATCAGGACTATTTAATCTCCAATATAAACATCTACTACGTAATGTTGCTAACAATCGTAATGGATAACGACAACTTAAAAAAAAATATGTTTTTTCTGGTGGTTCTTCTAAAATTTTAAGAAGAGCATTAGCTGCTTCTTCTGTTAGTAATTCCGATTCTGGAATCCAAATAACTTTATTTCCATTTTGTTGTGAACAAAAATAAAGTTTTTCTATAATTTGACGAATTTTTATAATACTTAAAGTTTTTTGATTTTTTTCTGGTATTAAATAATAATAATCTGGGTGATTACCTGATAATAATAAAGAACAACTATGACATTTATTGCAACTATATTCATTTTTACGTTGTTGACAAAGTAACCAACAATGAAATTTAGAAATTAATATAAATTCTCCATTATCTTCAAAAGAATGTAATAACAATGCATGATGTCCTTTACCGGTAGAATAATATTTAATTAAATTATGATAAATAACACTTAACCAAGGATATTTATTCATAAATATTTACCTGTTTTTTTAACCAAATACTAACATGAGAACGAATAGAAATAGTAACTTTCTTAAGTGATTGCGTTGCATCAATAATAATAATTGATTTATCTTTTTCTGCCAATGCTAAATATTGAGCACGAGTTCGAATAAAAAATGATAATGTTTCTTGTTCAATACGATCTGATATATTACGTTTTTTTACACGTTGTAAACCAATTAATGGTGGTAAATCTAAATATAAAGTAAGATTTGGATAAAATCCTTCTAATAAAAAATTATGTAATAAAAGTAATAATTTTGAATTTATACCTCGTCCACCTCCTTGATAAGCTTGTGATGATAAATCATGACGATCACCTACTACATAAGCACCACGTATTAAAGCAGGTTTAATTACCGTTTCTACTAACTGTACACGAGCAGCATACAACATTAAAACTTCTGTATTAATTGTTGGTATATCTCCTAATATTCCATGTTTAATTAAATTACGTAATTCTTCTGCTAAAGGTGTACCCCCAGGTTCACGTGTAAATACAATATCATTAATGGAATATTCACGTAATAAATTAGCTACAGTATCACATGCAGTAGTTTTTCCTGATCCCTCTAATCCTTCAATAACAATAAATTTACTTTTCACTTTTTAAATTCTCTCTATAGATATGAACTGCTTTATTATGATGTATTAAATTAGAAGTAAATGTATGACCACCTTTACCATCAGCAACAAAATATAAATAAGATGTTTTATCTGGATTCGCAGCTGCTTTTAATGAAGCCATACCTGGCATAGCTATAGGGGTAGGTGGAAGACCAGTAATTACATAAGTATTATATGAAGTAATAGTAACTAAATCTTGATGAGTAATATAACCATTATAAGTATTACCCATACCATAAATTACTGTAGGATCACTTTGCAATCTCATACCAATACGTAATCGATTAATAAAAACTGAAGCAATTTTACTTCGTTCAGATGATAATGCTGTTTCCTTTTCAATAATTGATGCCATAATTAATAAATCATATGGTTTTTTATATGGCAAATTAATATCACGTTTATTCCATATATCTCCTAATATTTTATTCATACGTGCATAAGCAATTTTAAGTAAATCTATATCACTAATTTCTGTAGAATATTGATAAGTATCTGGGTAGAATTGTCCTTCTAAATTATTATTTTTATATTTACTAGAAGTAAAAATAATTTCTAAATGATTCTTATTTAATATAGTATGTTTTAAATATTTAGAATGTTGTAATATTTTTATCCAATTAGATAAACATGAACCTTCTATAAAACGTATAATAAATTGAGCTTCTTTACCAATAGTTAATAATTTTAATATTTTATTTATTGTCATACCTGGTATTAAACGATAAGTACCAGCTTTTAAAACTATAAAATGTGATTTAACTATTAATAACCATAATAACCATTTATTATTACATATTAATTTATTATGTATTAATAATTTATGTAATACTAAAATACCTTTACCAGGTGATAATTTAAATATTATTTCTTGTTGTATATTTAACGGTGTATTTAAAATACATTCAAATTTATAATAACCAAAAAAAATAAAAACAATAATAATAAATAAAATATTTAATTTTATTTTTTTCATTCAACAAACATAATTATAATTAAATGTTTTTATTTTATTAATTTTTTAAAAAATAATTAATAAATATAAATACAAAATTTGTTAAATAAAATATTATATAATATATTAAATTAAATTTTTATTTTAATAAAATTATTTCAAATTTTAAAAAAAATAAAAATAATTATAAAATAATCTTTAATATTAAAATAAAAAATTAAAAATTAAAAATAATTATTTTAATAATATATTATTTTAAAATAAATAAATATTTTTTAAAAAAAAATAGAATATAAAATTATACTCTAGAAAATATTAGTGAACCATTAGTACCACCAAAACCAAAAGAATTACAAAGAGTATACTTAAGATGATTAACTTGTCGTGCTTCATTTGGAACGAAATCTAAATCACAATTTTTATCAGGATTATCTAAATTAATAGTTGGAGGTACTACTTGATCACGTAATGCTAAGATAGTAAAAATAGATTCTATTGCACCAGATGCACCTAATAAATGTCCTGTCATAGATTTAGTAGAACTAATCATTATTTTTTTTGCATTAACTCCAAAAACTGATTTAACTGCTTCTACTTCAGCTTTATCTCCAATTAAAGTTGATGTACCATGTGCATTAATATAACCAATTTTTGATACATCTAATTTGGCATCAATAAGAGCATTTTTCATTGCTAATGCAGCACCTATACCATTTTTTGATGGTGCAGTAATATGATAAGCATCACTACTCATACCAAAACCAAGTACTTCAGAATAAATATATGCGCCACGATTTTTAGCATGTTCATATTCTTCTAATACTATTATACCTGCTCCATCACCAAGCACAAATCCATCTCTATCTTTATCCCATGGACGACTAGCCGCTTGTGGATTATCATTTCTAGTAGATAATGCACGTACCGCACTAAATCCTCCAATACCTAAAGGAGTGCTAGCTTTTTCTGCTCCCCCCGCTAACATAATATCTGCATCATTATAAGAAATAATACGTGCAGCATGACCAATATTATGTATACCAGAAGTACAAGCAGTAGCAATAGAAATACTGGGTCCATACATACCATAAATTATAGTAAGATAACCTGCTATCATATTGATAATAGTAGACGGTACAAAAAATGGACTAATTTTTCGTGGACCTTTATTAATTAATAAATCATAATTTTTTTCTATTAAACCTAAACCACCAATTCCAGAACCAATAGAAACTCCAATACGTTCTGAATTTAATTTTAGTGTTTCTAATCCAGCATCTTGCATAGCTTGTATACCTGCAATAATCCCATATTGAATAAAAATGTCCATTTTACGTTTATCTTTATGAGAAATAAATTTATCTGAATTAAAATTCTTAACTAAACCAGCAAATTTTGTTGAATAAGGAGTAGTATCAAAATGTTTTATTAAACTAATTCCACTTTGACCAGAAAGTAAAGCATTCCAAGTAGCTTCTACTGTATTACCAATAGGAGATAATATGCCTAATCCAGTCACAACTACTCGACGTTTAAACATATTTTCTCTCCAAATTTAAAATAAAATAAAATAAATAACATAAAATCCTAGGTAATTAAATAATTACCTAGGATTTTTATTTTACTTATTATGAATATTGTTAATAAAATCAATTGCTGCCTGAACAGTAGTAATTTTCTCAGCCTCTTCATCTGGAATCTCAGTATCAAATTCCTCTTCTAATGCCATTACTAATTCAACAGTATCAAGAGAATCAGCACCAAGATCTTCAACAAAAGATGCATCATTTAATACTTCTTCTTGTTTAACTCCTAATTGCTCAATAATGATTTTCTTAACGCGTTCTTCAATAGTGCTCATACTATTAAATTTCCTATCGAAACTTGCTTTGACGATAATTTTATCGTGTATAAGATATAAGAAATATACAACTTAATATTAATTAATAAAACTAAAATTTTATATTATTTTTAAATTTTTTATTAAAAATAATATAAAAATATTTTATTTTTTTTAAATCATATACATACCACCATTAACGTGTAAAGTTTCACCAGTAATATAACTAGCTTCATTAGAAGCTAGAAATGTAACAGCACTAGCAATATCTTGTACAGAACCAAAACGATTTATTGGTATTGACAATAAAATTTGTTTTCGTTTTTCTTCTGTTAAAGTTCGCGTCATATCTGTTTCAATAAAACCAGGTGATATAACATTAACAGTAATACCACGTGATGCAACTTCACGTGATAAAGATTTACTAAAACCAATTAATCCTGCTTTTGTAGCTGAATAATTAGTTTGCCCTATATTTCCCATACTACCAATAACAGAACCTATATTAATAATACGACCAAATCGTTTTTTTAACATAGAACGTATTACAAATTTCGATAAATGAAATACTGAAGTTAAATTAATATTTAATATATTTTGCCATTCACTATTCTTCATTTTTATTAAAAAATTATCCATTTTAATTCCAACATTATTTATTAAAATGTCAATTGTACCAAATGTATCATAAATAGTAGTTAATATACTATTAATAGATTCTACGTCTATTACATTTAAAATAAAACCTTTACCATTTTTATTATTTAAATAATTATTAATGATTTTTACACCATTTTTAGTAGTAGCAGTACCAATAACTTTTGCACCATTTAATAAAAATTTTTTTGCAATAGCTAAACCAATACCTCGACTTGCTCCAGTAACTAAAACAACTTTACCATTAAAATTCATTATATTCCTCTATTATTATAACAAAATTATTTTTATTTTTATTCCTTAAATATAATATAAATTATATAATAAAATAAAAATTTTACGAAATTTATCAATACTTTATCATTTTATTTTTATCAAAAAACTTAAATTTAAAAATAAAATATATTTATATATTATATGATTTAAATAAAATAATTTAATTACATTTTTTTATCGCTTCTAAAAGACTATCAAAATTATTTATAGTATTTATTGAAAGAGAATTAATAGTATATTTATTTAATTTACTTAATACTTTTTTAGGGGATATTTCTAATAATAATCTTATTCCATGTGATAAAATATATTCTATACTTTCACTCCAACGTACTGGATTGTAAAGTTGACGCACTAATGCTTTACAAATCATTTTAGGATCGTGTTCAATTCGTACATCAACATTATTTATTACTGGAATATTCGGAGTTTTAAAAGAAATACTATTTAATGCTATAGATAATTTACGAGCTGCTGGAATCATAAGTTTACAATGTGATGGAACACTTACTAATAATGGTATTACATGTTTAGCACCAGAAGATTTACAAATAATACTAGCACGTTTTACTGCTTCTTTATGACCCGCTATAACTATTTGATTAGGTGAATTAAAATTCACTAAAGATACTATTTGTCCATGAGCAGATTTATTACAAGCTTGCATAATAGTTTTTTTATCTAAACCAATAATTGCACACATAGTACCAATACCTTCTGGTACTGCTTCTTGCATTAATTTACCACGTAATTCCACTAAATAAATTGCAGATTGAAAATCTAATACACCAGAACAAACTAATGCTGAATACTCACCAAGACTATGACCAGCCATTAACATTGGTATTTTTTTGCTTTCTTTTTTCCAAATATGAAAAATTGCTACTGAAGCCGTTAATAACGCTGGTTGTGTATGCCAAGTTTTATTTAATATTTCTACTGGACCTTTTTGTACTAATTTCCATAAATCATATCCTAGAACATCTGAAGCTTCACTAAAAATTTTTTCAACAATTGAAAATTTACTAGCTAATTCAGTTAGCATACCTAAACTTTGCGCTCCTTGTCCTGGGAAAATAAAAGCAAATTTTGTCATTTTATTTTTATCTCCATAAGATTAAAACCGAACTAACGCAGATCCCCAAGTAAAACCACCTCCAAAAGCTTCTAAAAGTATAAGATTACCAGAATTAATACGTCCATCACGTACTGCTTCATCTAATGCTACTGGAATAGAAGCAGAACTAATATTTCCATAACGATCAAGTGTTAAAATTACTTTTTTCATACTAATACCAATTTTTTTTGCTATAGCATTAATAATACGTAAATTAGCTTGATGTGGTATTAACCAATCTAATGAACTACATTTAATATTATTAACTTGTAACGTATTTATAACAATTTTTGAAAGTTCAGTAATTGCAATTTTAAACACTTCATTACCTTTCATAGTAATAAAAGCTGATTTTTTATTATTTTGACGATCTTTAAATGGTAAAGTAAGTAAATGACTATAATTTCCATTAGCATAAAGATGAGTAGATAAAATACCTGGTTTCTTATTACTCCCTAATAGTACTGCACCTGCACCATCACCAAATAAAATAAGTGTACTACGATCCTTGGGATTTAAAGTTTTTGATAAAACATCTACACCAATCACTAATGCATATTTTACAATATTATTTTTTATATACTGATCAGCTATACTAAGCGCATAAATAAATCCAGAACAAGCTGCTGATAAATCAAATGCAGCACATATTTTAATACCAAGCATCTTTTGTATTAAACAAGCAGTACTAGGAAATGCATAACTAGAAGTAGTTGTTCCGACAATAATTAATCCAATATCTTTTTTTTGAACACCTGCCATTTTTAATGCTGATTCAGATGCATGAAAACCCATTGTTACTACAGTATCATTAAAAGAGGCAATTCGACGTTCACGAATACCAGTTCTTATAACAATCCATTCATCAGAAGTATCTATCATTTTTTCTAAATCAGCATTAGTACGTATCTTTAAAGGTAAATAACTTCCTATACCAAGAATCTTTGTATACATGTACGATCAGTCACTCTTAATTAATACAGTTTTAAGACATACAGAAATTTTATATTTTTTCTGCACAACCTGTACAGTTTATGTTATTGTAACTGTAATGTATAAAAAATTATAAAACTATAATTTATAATAATAATATTATATATTTTTAATAAATATTCATTACAATATTTATTAAAATTAAAATAATCTATCTAATAAATATTTTTATATAAAAATAATTTAATAATTTTCACTATTATATTTATTATTAATATTTTTAATTAATATTAATAATAAAAACATTTTTCTATTTTTTATATTGTTTTAATATTATATTTATTATAAATTTATCATAAATTATTTAATTAATTTTATCATTAAAAATATTTCCTATAAAATTACAAATATAATATATTAATAATTTATTTTAATTTTAATAAAATAATATAAATATAATTTAAACTTTTTTCTTCTATGTTAATATTTAATAACATTATATTTAATTTAATAAAATTAATATTTTTTAACATTAAAAAATTTATAATTAAAAATTATAATAATATGATATTAATAAATTTAATATTACTTTTTAAATTTAATATTATAATTATAATATATAATTAATTAAATATTAATATCATTAATATTCATCATTTAATTTTCTTAAAAAAATAATTTTAATAATCTTATTAATATTTCTCATCTTATCTTTATTAAAATAATTTTAAATTTTTATTACTTATTAATTAATATAGTATTTTCTTAATTAATATAATATTAATTAAGAAATTATAAATAATATAAAAATTTTATATTATTAAAAATTATTAACTTTAAAAATATAATTTATAATATATATAAATATAAATTCAAAAATAATATTTTTAATACAATAAATACTATAATATTAAAATAAAAATTTTTACTAATAATATTTAATACTAATATTAAATAAATCAAATACTATTTTTTAATAAAATTAATAACTTTACGACCACGATAAAAACCATCAGAAGTAATATGATGACGACGATGTATTTCACCAGAAGTGGAATCAATAGATAATGTAACTGTAAATAGTGAATCATGTGAACGACGCATACCACGTTTAGATCTAGTTGGTTTATTTTGTTGTACAGCCATAAAATATTACTCCTTTACATTAATTAAACTTTTTAAAAATATTCAATATAAAAAATTAGTTTAATTTTAATATATTAAAAATAAATATATTAAAAATATTAAATATTTTATTTATTTTAAATTTTATAATATTAATTATATTTATAATAAAAAATAAAATAAAATATTTATTAAATCTTAATATTTTAAAATTTATTAAAATATAAAATACAATATATTATATTATATATTAATATAAATATTTTAAAATAAAATTTTAAAATATTAAATAAATTATAATTTTATAGTATAAATATATAATAAATTTTAAATATACAATAATAATTATTATTATAACAATTATATAAATTTTATAAAATAAACATATCTAAAAAATATATATTTTGTTATAAAAAATATATTTTTATCATATATAATAATTTTAATTAATTAAAAAATATTTTAATATTTATTTATAAATATATATTTTTTATATATTTAATATAAATATTTAAAATTATTATTTTTTTATAAAATATTTAAATTATATAATAAATATATTTTTATTAAAATTAATATAATTAATAAAATATATTATGTAATTTAGTATAAAATAAATTATATAATATAATATAATATATTATAAATTAATAATAAAATTCAAAATATAAAAAATTTATTTAAAAAACAATTTTATATTTTAAAAAAATAATAAAATTAATACATCAATATATTAATTTAAAATTTAAAAATTTTTAAATTATTAAGTATTTTATTTATAATTTTACAATTAAATATAAAAATCTTTAAGGATTATCTATTATGCATCATGTTAAAATTAGTCTTTCATGGCAAATATTAATAGCCTTAATATTAGGTATTACTGTAGGAATAATATTACATAATCAACTTGAATCATATGAATGGTTTATAAAAAATGTTCTTACTCCTATAGGTGATATTTTTATTCATTTAATTAAAATGATTGTAGTACCTATCGTAATTTCAACATTAATTATAGGTATATCTGGAATCAATAATACAAAAAAATTAGGTCGTCTTGGATTAAAAACTATTATATATTTTGAAGTAATTACTACTATTTCTATTATAGTAGGATTAACATTAGCTAATATTTTTCAACCTGGTCATGGTGTTGATATGTCAATTTTAACAAAAACAGATATATCACAATACAAAAAAATTTCTGAAAATATACAAAATATTCCATATAGTTTAGTTCATACTATTCTTTCTTTAATACCTTCAAATATTTTTTTATCTATGGTAAAAGGAGATATGTTACAAATTATATTTTTTTCAGTACTATTTGGTATAGGTTTATCTACTTTACCTCAAAAAACAAAAAAACCATTTTTAATAATATTTAAAGCAATATCAGAAAGTATGTTTAAAATAACTAATATTATTATGCTATATGCTCCAATTGGAGTTTTTGGATTAATTTCAGTAACAGTATCAAATTTTGGTGTTTCTTCATTATTACCTTTAAGTAAATTAGTAATTTTAATATATTTTGCTATTATATTTTTTGCTTTAGTAATATTAGGAACAATTGCACGTTTATGTAAATTACGTATTTGGATGTTAATTCGTATTTTAAAAAAAGAATTAATTTTAGCTTATTCTACAGCCAGTTCAGAAATGGTTTTATCACGTATAATAAAAAAAATGGAAAATTATGGCGGATCTAAATCAATAGTTAATTTTGTTATACCTACAGGATATTCTTTAAATCTTGATGGATCTACTTTACATCAAAGTATTGCCGCAATTTTTATTGCACAATTATATGGAATTGAATTGTCACTACATCATGAAATAATATTAATATTAACATTAATGATTACTTCAAAAGGTATTGCAGGTATACCTGGTGTATCATTTATAGTATTACTTACCACTTTAAGTAGTGTTGGTATTCCATTAGAAGGATTAACATTTATTGCAGGTATTGATCGTATTCTTGATATGGCTCGTACTGCTTTAAATGTAATAGGTAATGCATTAGCAGCATTAGTAATTTCTAAATGGGAAAATAAATTTGATAAACAGAAATCAATAGAATATGAAAAAAAATTTATCAAAAAAAATAAATCAATTTATCAAAATTAAATTTACTAAAAATAATATAAAATATTTATAATTTAAATAATAAATTATTATTTTCATAAAAATATATTTTATATTTATTATATTTTTTTATTAATAATAATTATTATAACTATAACAATTAAAATTATAAAAAATAAATTTTTATTAAGTATATTTTAAAATAAATAATTTATATTACTTTTTACAAATAATATAAATAAAATTTTGTTCAATTAATATTTTTAAAATTTTTTATTATTTATATAATAATTATATATTTTATTAATGATAATAAAATAAATTTAATATTTTTTTTAAAAATAAATTAAAAATCATAAATAACATTAAATATGTATCTAAATTTTAAGCATAATAGGAAATAAATATTATTATGACGATTAAATTATATAAAAACTTTTCATTTTCACTTATTTTAAAATTATTAAAAAATTTACAAATAACTATTAATAAATATTCTAAAATACAATTTAAATATATTTTAAATTATTTTAATAAAGTAATTAATAAAAAAAATAAACAAAAAAAAGAAAATATTATATTATATATTTTTTTATTATTGAAAAAAAAAATAAATAATATTTCTTTAATAATATTTAATTTTAGTAATCAATTTTATAAAAAAATTTATCAATTAAAAAATAAATATTTCAATAAAATTCTTTTAAAATTTAAAATTATAAATTTTCTAAAGAAAAATAATTTAAATATAAAAAATATAATATATATTTATTATTGGATAAAAAAAATATTCAAAATATTTAAAAAACAAAAATTAATTAAAAAAAAATTAGTAAATATTTTACCTAATATAAATATTAATCAATATAATAATAAATTATATAATAAAAAAAAACCATTTATTGCAAAACTAATAATAAATAAAAAAATTACAGGATATTATTCAAATAAAGATATACGTCATATTGAAATAGATATTAGTAATTCTAATTTAATCTATCAACCAGGAGATGCATTAGGTATATGGTTAGAAAATGATCCAATATTAATAAATGAATTATTACAATTACTTTCATTAAAAGGTGATGAATTAATATCTATTAAATATAATAGTTTTACTTTAAAAAAAGCATTATTAAATTATTTTGAATTAACACAAAATACTGAATTTATAGTTAAAAATTATATTATTCTTTCAAATAATAAAAAATTAACACATTTATTAAAAAATAAAGAATTAATTCAAAAATATATAAAAAATACACCAATTATTGACATGATACGTCAAAAACCAATAAATTTAAATGCTCAGCAATTTATTAATCTTTTAAATCCTATCAAACCACGTCTATATTCTATTTCTTCTTCACAAATGCAAACAAAAAATGAAATACATATTACTGTTAGTGTAGTACGATATAATATTAATGGTCGAACTTATTTAGGTAGTGCATCAAGTTTTTTAGCAAATCGCTTAAAACATAATGATAATATTAAAATATTTATTCAAAAAAATAATAATTTTCGTTTACCAAAAAATCCAAATGCACCAATTATAATGATTGGACCAGGTACTGGAATAGCACCATTTCGTGCATTTATGCAACAACGAAATATTAATAAATCTAAAGGTAAAAATTGGTTATTTTTTGGAAATCAACATTTTACTGAAGATTTTTTATATAAAACAGAATGGCAATATTATATTAAAATAGGGTTACTAACTAATATTGATCTTGCTTGGTCTCGTGATCAAAAAAATAAAATTTATGTCCAAGATAAATTATGTGAAAAAGGCAAAGAAATATGGAATTGGATTAAAAAAGGTGCTTATATTTATATTTGTGGAGATGCTAATTATATGAAAAAAGATGTAGAAAATATATTATTAGAAATAATAGTTAAATATGGAAATATAAATATTAAACAAGCAAAAAAATTTTTAAATAAACTTTATTTACAATGTCGTTATCAACAAAATATTTATTAAAAATATTAAAATATTAATAATAAAAATATAAAATTTATTAAATATTTTAAAATTTATAATATTAAAAATAATTAAATTTTATTTATAAACTTATAAATTAATAAAACAATTTTTTAATATTAATGATTAAATAATTTATATTTAATTAGAAATATTATTATTAATATAAAAATATTTTTTAAAAAAATGCTCATAATATATTAATTTTAAAAAATATAATTTATTTTATCTTTTAATAAAACAAATTTAAATAATTAAAATTTATATTTTAATTATTTAAAAATAAAATAAATATAATGTAATATATTTATGAATAATAATTTATGTATTCAATAAATAATATAAAATTAATAAAATTTTTATTTAATATTATATTAACTATAATTTAATATTATATTAACTATAAATAAAATAATTATTTTAAAATAAAAATACATTTATATTATTTATAATTAATGTTATTATATAATATATTTTAAATAAAAATATATTAAATATTTAATATTAATATTAAAAATAAATATCAATATTCAATTTTATTGATATTTCAACCAACTTTCTAAAATAATTACTGCTGAAGTAGCATCAATATTATTTTTATTTAAAGAACGAAAACCGTTTTTATTAAATAAATAAGAACGAGCTTCAATAGTAGTTAAACGTTCATCATGCAAAATAACTTCAATATTAAAACGTTTTGTTAAATTATTAGAAAATTTATATACTTCTTTAGTAAACATCTGTTCACTACCATCCATATTTAATGGTAATCCAACTATTAATAAATTAGGTTTCCATTCTTGAAATAATTTTTCAATTTTTTTCCAAAAAAAATTATTGGATTGTGTTTTAAAAGAACCTAAAGCATAAGCACTACAAGTTAATTCTTGTCCAACAGCTATACCAATATTTTTACTACCAAAATCAAAAGAAATTATCGTACGATAAATCATTTTTTCTATCCAACAAAATAAAATAATACAAAATATTTATAATATAAAAATATTGAATATAATAATTAATAAATAATATAAAAATATATTAAATAAAATTTATAATTTAAAATAATTGATATAATAAATTATTTTAATTTTAAACGTTTTTCTATAGCTTCCATTAATATATTAACAATTGATATTTTACAACCTTTTTCAATTTCACGTATACATGTTGGACTAGTAACATTAATTTCAGTTAAATAATTACCTATCACATCTAATCCAACAAATATCAATCCTCTTTTTTTTAATATTGGAGCTACAATATTAGAAATTTTCCAATCATTATTACTTAATAAACGAACTTCACCATAACCACCTGCAGCTAAATTACCTCTACTTTCATTTTTAGCAGGAATCCTAGCCAAACAATAAGGAAATGGTTCACCATCAATTATAAAAATTCGTTTATCTCCTTCCTTAATTTCTGGTAAAAATTTTTGCACCATACAAAATTTTTTTTCATATTTAGTTAAAATTTCAATAATTACTGATAAATTTATATCGTCTTTTTTTATATGAAAAATAGAAAAACCTCCCATTCCGTGTAATGGTTTTAAAATAATTTCATTATGTTTTTTATAAAAATTACGAATATCTATAGAATTTTGAGTTATTAATGTATCTGGTATTAATTCAGGAAACCAAATCGTAAACAATTTTTCATTACAATCACGTAAACTTTTTGGTTTATTAATAATTAACGTACCATTATTTTCTGCATGTTCCAATATATAAGTAGCATAAAGATATTCGATATTAAATGGAGGATTTTTTCGTATTAAAATTACATTTAAATCTTTTAATTTTAAATCTTGCTCAGAAAAAAAACTATATTTATTTTCTTTATTATCTTGTATATGTATTTTACGTGTATGAGCATAACTATTACCGGATTTTATATAAAGATCATTTATTTCCATATAATATACTTCCCAACCTCTACGTTGCGCTCCTAGTAATAAAGCTAAACTGGTATCTTTTTTAAAATTAATAGAAGTAATAGGATCCATAACAATACCTAATTTAATCATATTTTTTCCTTGAAATTTAAAATATTTAAATAAAATTATTTTAAAAAATATAATATAAATTATATTTATTTTATTATTAAACAAAATATTAAATTATATATAATCTATATATTAATTAATATATAATATTAAATTATATATAATCATGTTAAAATGTTTTTATATTTATTTAAATAAATATAAAATAAATTTATTATTTTTTAATAAAAATATTTTTAAAATATTTTAATATTATATAAATTTTATTAAAATATTTAAGAATATTTATATAATTTTATTAATTTAATAAAATATAATTTATTAAATTAATTTCATTTAAAATATAAAAAATATTTAAAAATATATTCAATATAAAAATTTTTAATAAAAATATATTATCATATAAATAAAAATAATTATTTTTTTAAAATTTAAAAAATTGATATATTTATAATATTAATAATATAATAAATAATTTTAAAATAAAAATTAAAATTATAAAATAAATATCTAATTTAAATAATATATTACTTTTTATAATTTATCTTTTCTTTATATAATCATTAATTTAATTTTATTATATTTTATAAATTTTAAAAATATTTTAAATTATATAAATTTTATCTTTTAATTTTTATAAAATATTTAATTATATAACAATTAAATTTATTAATTTATTTTTAAAATTAATTAAATAAATTATATAATATATTTAATATTATTAATATAAGATATTTAATAAAAAATTATTTAATATAATTAATTTTAAAATATTTAATATTAAAATAATGTATAAAATTTTATTATGAAATTATATAATTATTAAAAATAATTAAATATTATCATTTAGGAGTAAAATTAATATATGTTTAAAAATGTATTTTCACACTTACAAAAAATAGGAAAATCACTGATGCTTCCAGTATCTGTATTACCAATTGCAGGTATTTTATTAGGTATTGGTTCTGCTAATTTTTCTTGGATCCCTTCTGTTATTTCTCATATAATGACAGAAACTGGTGGATCTATATTTATAAATATACCATTAATTTTTGCTATTGGTATTGCTTTAGGATTTACTAATAATGATGGAGTTTCTGCATTAGCAGTAGTAGTAACTTATAGTATTATGGTAAAAACTATAGAAGTTGTTACACCGTTAATCTTACATTTAACAAAAGAAGAAATTATTAATCAACATTTATCAGATACTGGAATATTAGGTGGAATTATTTCTGGAATTATTACTGTTTATATGTTTAAACGTTTTTTTCGAATTCAACTACCTGAATGTTTAGGTTTTTTTTCAGGAAAACGATTTGTTCCTATTATATCTGGTATGACAGCTATTATTATAGGTATAATATTATCTTTTATTTGGCCTCCAATTGGTACTTTAATTAAAGTATTTTCTCAATGGGCAGCTTATCAAGATCCAGTAATAGCTTTTAGTCTATATGGAATAATTGAAAGAATTCTTTTACCATTTGGTTTGCATCATATTTGGAACGTACCATTTCAAATGCAAATTGGTGAATTTATGAATTCAACAGGTCAAATATTTCATGGTGATATTCCCCGTTATATGGCAGGTGACCCTACTGCAGGAAAACTATCTGGTGGTTTTTTATTTAAAATGTATGGATTACCTGCAGCTGCTATTGCCATTTGGCATGCAGCAAAACCAAAGAATAAAACTAAAATTGGTAGTATCATGATTTCATCAGCATTAACATCATTTCTAACTGGTATTACTGAACCTATTGAATTTTCATTTATGTTTGTCGCACCAATATTATATATAATACATTCAATTTTATCATGTTTAGCATTTCCAATTTGTATTTTATTAGATATACGTAATGGTACAAGTTTTTCACATGGATTAATTGATTTTATATTACTCAGTGGTAATAGCAATAAAATATGGTTATTTCCATTAGTAGGTATACTATATGGATTATTATATTATACTATATTTTATACTTTAATTATTAAATTAAATTTAAAAACTCCAGGTCGTGAAGATAACTCTAAAAATCAAAAAAAGAAAAATAAATCTGAAATGTCTGCTGCTTTAATTGAAGCTTTTGGAGGTAAAGAAAATATTATAAATCTAGATGCTTGTATTACACGTTTACGTGTGAGTGTGTTTGATATTAAAAAAGTTAATCAATTAAATCTAAAAAAACTAGGTGCAGCTGGTGTTATTATTTCAGGATCAGGAGTACAAGCTATATTTGGTACACAATCTGATAATCTTAAAACTGATATAGATGAATATATTCGTGATCATTAACATAAATTAAAAAATATAAATGCTTATATTATAATAAAAATTTTTTATAAATTATTAAATAATTAAATATATTTTTTAAAATATTATATTAATAAAATTTATTTTATAAAATAAAATTTTATACATATTTGGAGATAACATAAAATGTTACAAAAAAAAATCGTTATTATTGGTGGAGGTGCAGCTGGTCTTGAATTAGCTACAAATGCTGGAAATAATCTTGGTCGTAAAAAAAAAGCAATTATTACTTTAGTTGATAAAAATTATAACCATATATGGAAACCATTATTACATGAAGTAGCTGCTGGATCATTAGATGATACTATTAACACACTTAGTTATTTTGATCATGCCAGTAATCATCATTTTAATTTTCAATTAGGATCATTAACTAATATTAATCGAAAAAAAAAGACCTTACAATTAGCACAAATCTATGATAAACAAGGTAATGAATTAATACCATCACGAGAATTATCTTATGATATTTTAGTTATAGCACTAGGTAGTGTATCAAATGATTTTAATATACCAGGTGTTAAAGATCATTGTATGTTTTTAGATAATCAATATGAAGCACAACGTTTTAATAATAAAATGTTTAATTTATTTTTAAAATATTCTATATCTCATCATCAAATAAAACCAATTAATATTGTTATTGTAGGTGGAGGAGCTACTGGTGTTGAATTATCTGCAGAATTATATAATTCATTAAAACAATTAAAAAATTATAAATTTAAAATCTTAAACAATAATGCATTACATATAACATTAATAGAAGCTGGTAATTACATACTACCATCATTACCAATAAATATTTCAAATGATGTTTATTTAGAACTAAATAAATTAGGTGTTTGTATATTAACTAAGACTATAGTTATCAATGTTACTAATAATGGATTATATACAAAAGAAGGAAAATTTATTCCAGCTGATTTAATGGTTTGGGCAGCGGGTATAAAAGTACCTAATTTTATGAAAAATATTGGTGGTTTAGAAACTACTATTTTAAATCAATTATTGGTAAAACAAACATTACAAACTACACGTGATCCTCAAATTTTTGCTATTGGAGATTGTGCTGCATGCCCTAAAAAAGAAGGTGGATTTATACCACCAAGAGCTCAATCTGCACATCAAATGGCTTCACATTGTTTTAACAACATTAAAGCATTAATGAATAAAAAAATATTAAAATCTTATACATATAAAGATTATGGTTCATTAATATCACTTTCAAGTTTTAATACTTTAGGTACTTTAATGGGTAATTTAATACATAATAACATGAAAGTAAAAGGTAAATTAGCACGATTTATTTATCTTTTATTATATAAAATACATCAAGTATCATTATATGGATATATTAAAACTGGTTTAATTATATTAACAAGAGGAATTAATAAAATATTTAAATCACGTTTAAAAATTCACTAAATTTATAGTAATATTTAAATCATTAATAAAAAAATTAAAAATATTTAAAAAAAATTAATATATTTATATTATATTTTTAAAATTATAATAAATTTATATAATATTAAAAATATAAAAAATAAATATTATAAATTTTGGTGAGGGAGGGATTTGAACCCTCGATACATTATAATATATACATACTTTCCAAGTATGTTCTTTTAACCACTCAGACACCTCACCATTTTAATTATATTTAATACTATTTTTTATATTTAAATATAATTTATTATATATTAAAAATAAATATTAAAATTATAAAATATCATATAATTAAACATTAAAATAAATTATTAATTTAAATTTTATATTAAAATATATTATAATTTTTATTATTTTAGTATGATAATATCATGGAATATTTCAATGTTAAAAATTTTTAATACTATAAATCATAAAAAAGAAGAATTTAAACCTATTAATAATGGAAAAGTTAATATATATGTATGTGGAATTACTCTTTATGATTTATGTCATATTGGTCATGGACGTACTTTTGTAATTTTTGATATAATAATACGTTATTTACGTTATATTGGATACTCAGTAAATTACGTTCGAAACATTACTAATATTGATGATAAAATTATTCAACGTTCAAAAAAAAATAATGAAACTTATCATCAATTAACACAACGTATGTTAAAAGAAATGTATATTGATTTCGATGCTTTATTAATTGAACGTCCTAATTTTGAACCATTAGCTACTAAATATATTAATGAAATAATTATAATAATAAAATACTTAATAAATCGTAATCATGCTTATATAACTAAAAATGGAGATGTAATGTTTTCAATTGAAAGTGATCCACTATATGGATCATTATCAAATCAAAAATTAAAAAAATTATATCAAGGTGCACGTATTAAAATTAATAATACAAAAAAAAATCCATTAGATTTTGTATTATGGAAAATATCTAAAAAAAATGAACCTCAATGGAATTCACCTTGGGGTATGGGACGACCAGGATGGCATATTGAATGCTCTGTTATGAATAATAAAACGATAGGTACACATCTTGATATTCACGGTGGTGGTTCAGATTTAATTTTTCCACATCATGAAAATGAAATAACTCAATCTAGATGTGCCTATGATAATTATCATATTAATTATTGGATGCATACTGGTATGGTTATGATAAATAAAGAAAAAATGTCTAAATCATTAAATAATGTTTTAACTATACGAAATATACTTAATCAATATCATGCAGAAATAATACGTTTTTTTTTAATGTCTAGTCATTATAGAAAACAATTAAATTATTGTAAAAAAAATTTAGAATATGCACAAATTTCACTTAAAAAATTATATACTGCTATACGTTATACTACTATTAATAATTTTCCAACTTATGGAAAAACATTTGAAATTCATTTTTATAATGCCATGAATGATGATTTTAATATTCCAAAAGCTTTTTCCATATTATTTGAATTAGCACATGAAATAAATCGTCAAAAAAAAATTAATATGACGAAAGCAAATGATATGGCATCTATTATGCGTAAACTAGCACAAATACTTGGTATATTATATCAAAATCCTGAAGAATTTTTACAAAAATATATACAAATTGATTATAATAAAAAAATAAAAATTGAAGAATTAATAATAGAACGTAATAAAGCGCGTAAAATGAAAAACTGGAAATTAGCAGATATAACACGTAAAACACTAAATAAAATGAATATTATTTTAGAAGATACTTCTCAAGGAACTACTTGGCGTCATAAATAATTTAAATATTTTAAAAAAATATAAATTATATTTATATCTTTTTTATTATAGCAAATATTCATTTAATAATTTTATATTATAATTTAAATTATTTAATTTTTTTTATTTTTTATAATATTAATGTTAATTAAATTAATACAATATAATTAATTAAAATAATAATTTTATTTTAATTTTTTAATAATTTTTTTACGAAAAATTATAATTAATGAACTAATTAATCCTATTATTAATAATATTAATGGTAATAACATTAAAAATAACATAAGTTGATCTTCATATTTTTTAAATATTGATGTTTTACCTAATATAAAACCTAATAAAATTAAAATAACAACCCATAATAATCCACTTATCCAATTAAATAATTGAAAACGTATATTATTTAAACCAGATATACCAGCAATAGTAGGTAATAATGTACGTATAAATACTAAAAAACGACCAATTAATAACGCAGAAAGACCATGACGATAAAATAATTGATATGCTCTTTGATGATAATAATTAGGTAAATGTGATAACCAACTTTGAACTATTCGTGTATTACCTAACCATTTACCTTGTATATAACTCACCCAACATCCCATACTAGCAGCAATAGTTAAAATAAAAATAGTTAATAAAAAATTCATAGTACCTTTAGAAATTAAAACACCAACAAAAATCAATAAACTATCACCAGGCAAAAAAGCAGCTGGTAATAATCCATTTTCTAAAAATAAAATTATAAATAATAAAGCATAAAAAGTCCATATTAGTGATGAATGTTCTAACATATTAAAATCTTGTTTCCATAAAGCATGTAACAGTTCTTTAATGATATCCATTCAAATAATTCCTAAAAATGTTTTTATAAAAATTTATTATTAATAAAAAGAAATAAAAATATAATTTAAATTTAAAATATATATTAAATTTATTTTAATATTTATTAATAATTATTTTTAATTAAAATATTATTTAATAAATAATAAATAATATTTTTTTTTAAATATTTTTTTAATAATAAATATTATATTTTATAATTAAAATATTTTTATAAGATAATTAAATTTAAATTTTAAATAATTTAAAATTAAATACCTTATCCTTATTGAAAACATATATTTTAAAAGATATAATTTAAAATTAATATTTATTAAATTTTACTATATGAGTATTAAATTTAAAAATATAAATTTTATTATAATAATAAAAAATATTATTTAAAATTATTATGATTTATTCAAAAAAAATACTTTAGCATTACTTAAACTAAGTAGTTCTAACAAAGTATATTATTATAAATTCTAAATTTATTAAATATACCATATTCAAGTAAATTAAAAATTTTGAATAATATATTTGATATTTAAAACAAACTAAAAAATGAAAAATATATTTATAAATTACATAAAATATCAAAATAATATTTTAATAATATTACTTATATCCACATATGATTATTTTATAAAATTTAATTAGAACACCTTATTATATATTAAATCTTACTAAATCTCATGCAATAAAATATACACAAAATTTTAAAAATAAAATTAAATTTAATCAATTTTTATCATTATTTTCCACTATAATTATCTAATAAATAATAATAACATATAGAAATTATAAAAATTTTCATAATAAAACTCAAAATATTACTATCTAATGAATTCACTATAGAATTAGATCTAAAAATTACTACACAAATTATTAATATTATTAAAAAATTAACTAATAAAAAAATTATTAAAATTGTTAGAACTTATGAAATTAATATAACATATCAATATTCTTCTTATATAAAATATAGAAAATAATTATATAATGAAAAAAATTATTATATTCCATATCATAATCTAAAAATTATTAAATTTACTAATAATTTATTATATTAATTTTAATATTGTATATTTAAAACAATTATTAATATTATTATTTTATAAAAAATAAAATATCATTTATTATTTTTTTAAAAATATTAAATTAAAATAACATAATTAAATTATAATTAAAATATTTCATTATTATTTTTTATTAAAAATATTACTAATATATAATTTTATATTATACTTAAAATAATATAAAATATATTATCTTAAGTATAATTAAATTTAATTTTTATATAAATATATTATTAATTAATATATTTTAATAAATATAATATTTAAATTTAGAGAAAATTAATTATGAAGATTTATCTTGTAGGTGGTGCTGTTCGTGATGAACTACTTAATATTCCAATATTTGATAGAGATTGGGTAATAGTAGGCGCAAAACCAGAAAATCTTTTAAAAATTGGTTATCAAAAAGTAGGTAAAGATTTTCCAGTATTTCTCCATCCAGATACTCATGAAGAATATGCATTAGCACGTACCGAACGTAAATCTGGATCTGGTTATACTAATTTTATCTGTTATACTACACCTAATATTACTCTTGAAGAAGATCTATTACGTCGTGATTTAACTATTAATGCTATTGCTCGTTCTTCAAATGGTGTATTAATTGATCCTTATAAAGGTATTATTGATTTAAATAAACGAATATTAAGACATATTTCTCATGCTTTTATTGAAGATCCATTACGTGTATTACGTGTAGCACGTTTTGCAGCAAAATTTTCATATCTTGGATTTCGTATTTCAAAAGATACTATGAAATTAATGTCTTATATATCTCAAAGTGGTGAACTTACCACTATTACTGCAGAAAGATGTTGGAAAGAAACAGAAAAAGCATTACTAAGTCAACACCCACAAATTTATTTTAAAGTATTACAAGAATGTGGTGCATTAAAAATTTTATTTCCAGAAATAAATTCCAATAGAATTCATACTATGATGACACTTACTCTTGCATCTAAACTTAGCTCATTAATAGAAGTAAGATTCTCTGCATTATGTTATGATATTAAAATAGGATTATTACCTAAAAAATATAATAAAAATTATTATGAACCTGATTTAATTTATCTTAAATTAATAGAAACATTTTGTAAAAAATGGAAAATACCTAATCTTATTCGTGATTTATCTATACTTGTAGCTAAATATAGTCACTTAATTTACAATATACATAAACTACAACCTAATATTATAATTCAATTATTTGATAAATTAGATGTTTGGAGAAAACCAGAACGATTAGAAAAAATAATTTTAAGTAGTGAAATAAATTTCCAAATCCTTACTAAATTTAAAGATAATTTATATTTACAAAGTAAATATTTACGAAAAGCTTATCAAATAGCATTTTCTGTATCAATTAAAAAAATAATAGCATTAGGATTAAAAGGTCAAGATATTCGTAACGAACTTACACTACAACGACAAAAAGCACTAATTAAATGGAAAAATAATAATAAAAATAATTTTAATAAAAAATAAAATTAATAATATTAATATCATTATTAATAATTTTCATAAAATAAATTTTAATATTTATATATTAAATAATTCTGACAATGGCCAACGTGGTTTAACTAAAATTTTTAATTTCTTATTAAGATTGTTTTTTAAACGTAATATACCAACATAAGCAATCATTGCACCATTATCAGTACAAAATTTTTTACTAGGATAAAATATTTTAGCATTACGTTTTTTCATCATAATTTTTAATTTAGAACGTAATATACAATTAGCACTTACACCACCTGCTATTAATAAATTTTTGAAACCAGTATGTTTTAATGCACGTTTACATTTTATTATTAATGTATCTACTACTGCATCTTCAAAAGCATAAGCTATATCAGCATAAGTTTGATTATTATCATTATTAGATTTAATAATATTAGCTACATAAGTTTTTAATCCTGAAAAACTAAAATCTAAACCAGGACAATTAGTCATTGGACGTGGAAATATAAAACGATTTATTCTTCCATTTTTTGCTAATTCTGATAATGCTTTTCCTCCAGGATAACTTAAACCAAGAAATTTAGCAATTTTATCAAATGCTTCACCAACAGCATCATCCACTGATTCACCTAATAATTTATAATGACCTATATCTTTAACACTAATTAATTGAGTATGTCCTCCTGATACTAAAAGAGCAACTAATGGAAAAATTAATTTTACACCTTCTAACATAGGTGATAAAAGATGACCTTCCATATGATGTACTGGAATAATTGGTATTCCTAAGGAAAAAGCTAATGAATGACCAACAGTAGCTCCTACTAATAGTGAACCTACTAAACCAGGTCCAGCTGTATAAGCTATAGCATTAATATCAGAAAAAGATAAATTAGCTTCATTTAAAGAATCTTGAATTAATGGTATAATTTTTATTATATGATCTCGTGCAGCTAACTCTGGTACTACACCAAAATAATTAGCATGTAATTTTCCTTGACTATATAATTTATTAGATAATAAACCAAATTTTTCATCATATATTGCAATTCCAGTTTCATCACAAGATGTTTCTATACCTAAAACTCGCATTATATTTTTACCATTTATATATTTTATAAATATTATATAAATATTATTAATAACAATTTAATATTTATATTAATAATATATATTATATTTTAATCAATTTAAAATATAATATATAATAAAAATTATATAATAATTTTATAAATAAAAGTATATAAAAATAAGTATTAATTATATTAAATATGTAAATTTTTTATTAATTTTATATTAATATATATATATTTATTTAAATAAAATTATCAAAAATAAAATATATTATTTTAATATTAAATAATTTTAATTAATATAATATAATAAATTTTAAATTACTTATATATTAAAAATTAAATTATATATATTAATATAAATCAATACTATATAATTTTAAAGATATTTTATAAAATAATATTTATTAAAATAATTTTTTTTATATAATAGTAATTATTATTAATGTAATAATAAATTATATTTTATAGAGATCAGGATAATAATATGCCAATAATTAAAGTACGTGAAAACGAGCCATTTGATGTTGCTCTTCGTCGCTTTAAACGTTCTTGTGAAAAAGCTGGTATCTTAGCTGAAGTTCGTCGACGTGAATTTTATGAAAAACCAACTACTGAACGTAAACGTGCTAAAGCTTCTGCTATAAAAAGACATGCAAAAAAATTAACTCGTGAAAATGCACGTCGCATTCGTTTATATTAATTTATTTAAAATTAATTTTTTATTATGTTAATTTTAATTTTAAATACTACAAAAATTAAATAGTTATATATGAAAACCGTTCTTTCTATTAAGAAAGTACGGTTTATTTTTATTTATACGCTAGTAAAGTAGGATTTATGTCTGGACGAATTCCACGTTTATTTATTAATGATTTACTAGCTCATACTAATATTATTGATCTAATTGATATACGTTTAAAATTAAAAAAAAAAGGTAAAAATTATTATGCATGTTGTCCATTTCGTTATGAAAAAACACCTTCTTTTACTGTAAACTTTGAAAAACAATTTTATTATTGTTTTGGTTGTGGAGCGCATGGTAATGCTATAGATTTTTTAATAAATTATGATAAATTAAATTTCATTGAAGCTATTGAAGAATTAGCAACTATACATGGATTAGAAGTACCTTATGAAATAAATAACAATTCATTAAAAATTAAACGTCATTATAGATATGATCTATATCAATTAATGAATAAACTTACTAAATTTTATCAAAATTTATTATATCAACCTATTGGAAAATTAGCATATCAATATTTAAAAAATCGCGGATTAAATGATAAAATTATTCGCTATTTTTCTATTGGATTTTCTCCAATAGGATGGAATATCTTATTAAAAAAATTTAACTATAATAATATAAATCAAAATATTTTAAAAGATGTGGGTATTATAACAACTAATGATCAAGGATATTCATATGACCGTTTTCGTGAACGTATAATTTTACCTATACATGATAAACATGGTCGAGTAATTGCATTTGGTGGACGTGTAATTAATAATAAAAAACCAAAATATTTAAATTCACCAGAAACTGAAATATTTCACAAAGGTAGACAATTATATGGATTATATGAAGCACAAAAACATAATAATATACTTAAAAAAATATTAGTTGTAGAAGGTTATATAGATGTAATAACATTAACACAATACGGTATTCATTATGCAGTTGCTTTACTTGGAACTACGACAACAAATGAACACATTCAATTATTGTTTCGTAATTCTGATAATATTATTTATTGTTATGATGGTGATAAAGCTGGTCGCCAAGCAGCTTGGCGTACATTAATAACTGCACTGCCTTATTTAAATGATGGAAAACAATTATGTTTTATGTTTTTACCAGATGGTGAAGATCCAGATACATTAATACGAAAAGAAAAAAAAGATATTTTTGAAAAAAGAATAAAATTAGCAAAACCACTTTCTATTTTTTTATTTGAAACTTTAATTCTACAAGTAGATTTAAGTCATCCTGATGGACGAACTAAATTAAGTGCATTAGCAATTCCACTTATAAATAAAGTACATAGTATAACTTTACGATTATATTTACGACAAAAATTAGGTCAAAAATTAGGTTTACTAGATGAATATCAATTAGAAAAATTATTAAGCAAACGTATCAAAAATATTACTCCCTATCAAAAACCTAAATTTAAACGAACCATTATGCGTACATTAATAGGATTATTAATACAAAATCCAAAACTTGCTAAATTAATACCCTCATTAGACAATTTAAAAAAAAATAAAAAAATAGGATTAATGTTATTTGTTAATTTAATAGAAACTTGTTTATCTCAACCAAAATTAACTACTGGACAATTATTAGAATTTTATCGTAATAACAAGTTAATTCAACAACTTGAAATTTTAGCAACATGGAACCATATGATTACTGAAGATAAAATCAAACAAACTTTTTTAGATACATTAACTAAATTATATAATTTAATACTTGAACAAGAACTAGAAAAATTAATAGCACGAGATAGAATATATGGATTAAATAAAAAAGAACGTGAAAAAGTACATTCACTAAATCAAATTTTAGCAAAAAAATATTAAATTTTAATAATTTAAAATACTAATATATAAAACATAATTTTTATTATATAAAATTTTAATAATTTAAATAATAGAATATAAATTCTATATTATTAGCAATTTAATTAATTTATACTAACCCTATAATACTCTGAAGTTTGGAATTGTCTTATGGATCAAAATCCACAATCACAGCTAAAACTACTTGTAACTCATGGTAAAGAACAAGGTTATTTAACTTATGCTGAAGTTAATGATCATTTACCTGAAGATATTATTGATTCTGATCAGATAGCAGATATCATACAAATGATTAATGATATGGGTATTCCAGTTATGGAAGAAGCACCAGATGCTGATGATTTAATGTTAGCTGAAAATACTAATGATACCGATGAAGATGCTGTAGAAGCTGTTGCTCAAGTATTATCTAATGTTGAATCTGAAATTGGTCGAACTACTGATCCAATACGTATGTATATGCGAGAAATGGGTACTGTAGAATTATTAACACGTGAAGGTGAAATTGATATTGCTAAACGTATTGAAGATGGAATTAATCAAGTACAATGTTCTGTTTCTGAATATCCAGAAGCTATTAATTATTTATTAGAACAATATACTTATGTTGAATCTGGTAAAACTCGACTATCAGATCTAATTATTGGATTTATTGATCCGAATGCAGAAGAAAATATTATTCCTACTGCTACGCATATTGGATCTGAATTATCTACAGAAGAACAAATTAATGAAGGAGAAGATGAAAATACTGAAGATGATAATACTATTGATCCAGAATTAGCAAAACAAAAATTTTTAGCTTTAAAAAATCAGCATAAAAAAATTAATCTTATTATTAAAAATAATAAAAATAATTATATAAACATAAAAAAAGAAATTATAAAATTATCTGAAGTATTTAAACAATTTAGATTAGTTCCTAAACAATTTAATTTTTTAGTTAATAATATGCGTACTGTAATGGATCGTATTCGTATTCAAGAACGAATTATTATGAAATTATGTATTGAAAAATGTAAAATGCCAAAAAAAAATTTTATTAAATTCTTTTCAACTCATGAAATTAATAGTTCTTCATTTGAAAAAATAATTAAAACAGAAAAACCTTGGTCTGAAAAACTAAAAAATGTTGAAGAAGATATAAAAAAAAGCTTAAAAAAATTATATCAAATTGAACAAGAAACAAATCTTAGTATTACACAAGTAAAAGATATAAATCGTCGTATGTCAATTGGTGAAGAAAAAGCTCGTCGTGCTAAAAAAGAAATGGTTGAAGCAAATTTACGTTTAGTAATTTCTATTGCTAAAAAATATACTAATCGAGGTTTACAATTTTTAGATTTAATTCAAGAAGGTAATATTGGTTTAATGAAAGCAGTAGATAAATTTGAATATCGACGTGGTTATAAATTTTCAACTTATGCTACTTGGTGGATACGTCAAGCTATTACTCGTTCTATTGCTGATCAAGCACGAACTATTCGAATTCCAGTACATATGATTGAAACAATTAATAAACTACATCGTATTTCACGTCAAATGTTACAAGAAATAGGTAGAGAACCTATGCCAGAAGAATTAGCTGAACGAATGTTAATGCCAGAAGATAAAATTCGTAAAGTTTTAAAAATTGCAAAAGAACCTATTTCTATGGAAACACCAATAGGTGATGATGAAAATTCACATTTAGGTGATTTTATTGAAGATACTAATCTTGAGCTTCCATTAGATTCTGCTACTTCAGAAAGTTTACGTTGTGCTACACAAGATGTACTTTCTGGTTTAACTGCACGTGAAGCAAAAGTTTTACGTATGCGATTTGGCATTGATATGAATACTGATCATACGTTAGAAGAAGTAGGTAAACAATTTGATGTAACAAGAGAACGCATCCGTCAAATTGAAGCAAAAGCATTACGAAAATTACGTCATCCAAGTCGTTCTGAAATTTTACGTAATTTTCTGGATGATTAAATCATTTCATAAATTAAAACTATATTATATATATTAAATAAAAATATTTAATATATATTATTAATATAGAATTTTTATACTATAAACATATAATTTATTACATAATATATAAACAATTTTATTTTTTTTAGAAATTATTTATTTAAAATATTTAAAAAAATAAAATATTATATAAAAATTTTATATATTAAAAATTAAATAATTTTAAATATTTTTAAAAAAATATATTGATAAAAAATAAAATTTTATATAAAATTAATATAATATAAACATTAATAAACTTTATATAATATATTATTATAAATTATAATAGTTTGGCCCCTTAGCTCAGTGGTTAGAGCAGGCGACTCATAATCGCTTGGTCGCTGGTTCAAACCCAGCAGGGGCCATTTTATAAAAAATAAATTTTATTAAATAAAATATTTAAATATTAAAATATTTTATTTTACCCTCATTTAAATGAGGGTAAAATAAATTTACAAAATAAAAAACATTATTTACTACGAGATTCAATAATAGATATAGCTATATTATTTGGTGCTTCTACATATTTCATAAATTCCATTGAATATGAAGCTCTACCTTGAGTTTTAGAACGTAAATCTGTAGAATAACCAAACATTTCAGACAATGGAACATGAGCACGGATAATTTTACCAGTAATAATATTATCCATACCTTCAATAATACCACGACGACGATTTAAATCACCAATTACATCACCCATATAATCTTCAGGCGTTTCAACATTAACTTTCATTATAGGTTCAAGAAGAATAGGTTTGCTTTTTTTAAAAGCATCTTTAAATGCAATAGAAGCAGCTAATTTAAAAGCTAATTCAGAAGAATCTACATCATGATATGATCCATAATGTAAACGTACTTTAATATTTACAACAGGATAACCAGCTAATGGTCCAGATTTAAGTTGTTCCTGTATACCTTTATCAATAGCTGAAATAAATTCTTTAGGAATAGTACCACCTACTATATCATTTATAAATTCATAATTAACATCATCAGATTCTAATGGCATCATATCAATCACAACATGACCATATTGACCACGACCACCAGATTGTTTAATATGTTTACCTTCAACATCTTTAATTATTTCACAAATTGTTTCACGATAAGCAACATGAGGTTTACCAACATTTGCTTCGACATTAAATTCACGACGCATACGATCAACTAAAATATCTAAATGTAATTCACCCATACCTGCAATAATAGTTTGATAAGATTCTTTGTCAGTCCATACACGAAAAGATGGATCTTCTTTTGCTAAACGATTTAATGCTATACTCATTCTTTCTTGATCAGCTTTAGTTTTTGGTTCTACTGCTACAGATATTACAGGTTCAGGAAATTCCATTTTTTCTAAAATAATAATATTATATGGATCACATAACGTATCACCAGTAGTAACATCTTTTAAACCAATAGCAGCAGCGATATCACCTGCACGAACTTCTTTAATTTCTTCACGTTTATTAGCATGCATTTGTACAATACGACCTAAACGTTCACGTTCATATTTTACTGAATTAAATATTGTATCACCAGATTTAACTACACCAGAATACACACGAAAAAATGTTAAATTACCAACAAATGGATCAGTAGCTATTTTAAATGCTAAAGCAGAAAATGGTTCTTGATCTCTAGAATAACGTATTGCTTTAGTATTTTTTTTATCATTTAATATTCCATTAATCGCAGAAATATCTATTGGTGATGGTAAATATTCAATAACTGCATCTAACATCGCTTGAACACCTTTATTTTTAAAAGCAGATCCACAAGTTACTGGAATAATTTCATTATTTAAAACACGTTGACGAAGAGCTTTTTTTATTTCTTCTTCAGTTAATTGTTTACCATCTAAATAAATATCCATTAATTCTTCTGAAGATTCCACTGCAGATTCAATAAGATTTTTTCGCCATTCATTAGCTAATTCTGTCATATTTACTGGAATATCTTCATATTTAAAAGTTATACCTTGATCAAAATCATTCCAATAAATAGCTTTCATTTTAATTAAGTCAATAATACCAATAAATTTTTCTTCTGAACCAATAGCTAATTGTAACGGTACTGGATGAGCACCTAATCTAGATTTAATTTGTTTTACAACATTTAAAAAATTAGCACCCATACGATCCATTTTATTAACAAATGCTATTCGGGGAACTTTATATTTATTAGCTTGACGCCATACAGTTTCAGATTGTGGCTGAACACCACCAACAGCACAATAAATCATTACTGCACCATCAAGAATACGCATTGAACGTTCTACTTCAATAGTAAAATCAACATGTCCTGGTGTATCAATAATATTTATACGATGAGATTTAAATTGTTTAGCCATACCAGACCAAAAAGCAGTAGTTGCAGCAGAAGTAATAGTAATACCACGTTCTTGTTCTTGTGCCATCCAATCCATTGTTGCAGCACCATCATGAACTTCACCAATTTTATGATTTACACCAGTATAAAATAAAATACGTTCAGTAGTGGTAGTTTTACCGGCATCAATATGAGCACTAATACCGATATTTCGATATTGCTCAATAGGTGTTGTACGGGTCATTTTATTCCTCTATTACTTAAAGTATTTTAATAAATTAAAATTTCAAAAATAATTTTAATTATCTAATTAATTAATACAATTATTATATAAAAAATCACCAACGATAATGAGCAAATGCTTTATTAGCTTCAGCCATACGATGAACTTCTTCACGTTTTTTAACAGAAGAACCTTTATTTTCTGATGCATCAAATAATTCATTTGCTAATCTTAAAAACATAGATTTATCAACACGTTTACGTGCAGCATCAATAATCCAACGCATTGCAAGAGCATTACGACGAACTGGACGTACTTCTACTGGTACCTGATAAGTAGAACCACCAACACGACGAGATTTAACCTCTACTGTTGGACGTACATTATCAAGAGCAATATCAAACACTTCTAAATGATTTTTTTTAGAACGTTTAGATAAATTTTCTAAAGCAGAATATACAATATATTCAGCAATAGATTTTTTACCATTTACCATTAAAATATTTATAAATTTAGCTAAAATTTCAGATCCAAATTTAGGATCAGGTAAAATTTTACGTTGATTAATTATACGACGACGTGGCATAAAATACTCCGTTACTTTTATACTTATTTAAAAATTTATAAATTTTTAAAATATTAAAATAAAATATTGATCTTTATTAACGAAGAACGATTAAACTTTTGATTTTTTAACACCATATTTAGAACGTGCTTGTTTACGCTCTTTAACACCTGAACAATCAAGTGCACCACGAATTGTATGATATCTTACTCCAGGCAAATCTTTTACACGACCACCCCGAATTAAAATTACAGAATGTTCTTGTAAATTATGACCTTCACCACCAATATAAGCAGTTACCTCAAAACCATTAGTTAAACGTACACGACATACTTTTCTTAATGCAGAATTTGGTTTTTTAGGTGTAGTAGTATATACACGAATACATACACCACGTTTTTGAGGACAAGACTCTAATGCTGGCACTTTACTTTTAATAACCTTCATAGAACGTGGTTTACGTACTAATTGATTAATTGTTGCCATTTAAAATACTCCTAATTTTATTTTTATGTATTTTATAAAATATTTTATTTATTAATTTATAAATATAATAAAAATTATATAAAATATATATTTTAATGAATATAATTAAATATAATATATATATTTTAATTACCATGCTATTTGATTATAATGTTTTTCAGTCAATTCTACGAAATTACTATACTTAATAATAATAATTTTGTGTGAAACGAAATTCATTAATCCCCTTGCTTTTATATCTTCTTCTAATGCATATATAGATATAGAAGTATTTAATAATAATTTATAATGAATATTATTAATTAATCCAGATAATACTCCATCTTGTAATAACAAAATAACATCATCTTTCGTTACAAAACGTAATAATGCAAATAATTCAAATTTAGTAGGAGAACGACTTAAAGTACATAACATTAAAATTCCTATAATAAAATTGATATCTATATTATTTAAAAATAAAAAAATTAATTATTAATAAAATTCATTAACATTATAAAATATAAATTAAAAATATTTTAAAAATAACTTATTTTTTTTAAATATATAAAATTTATTTTTTATTTTAATTAATTAATTTTAAAATAAATTAATTTTTTTATTTTCATATTTAATATAATTAAAATTTTAATATATTTTGATAAAAAATAATAATTTTATTATTAAATAAATATTATTTAATACTCATTTATTTTCTTTAAATCAAATATATCATATAATAATTATTATTTTATTTAAATAAAATTAAAAAGTTAATATTTTATTACAACTAATTAATTTAGAATATAATTCTTTAATTTCTAATACTTTAACATCTAATATCCAATTATTTACTTGATTTAATCCACGATCTTGTAATGAATTTTTACATATGTAATATTTATTAATATTATATAAAGATAATATACCAAAAGTATTAATATAATTACGAGCTAAAATTTTTTCTGGTTTTTGATTAGGTAATAATTGAAAAACTCCATCACCAATAAAAAATACTTTAATATTTTTACTAAGTATCGAAGTAGCAAGTATAGCATCTAATCCTTCTCGACCATTAGAATTTCCATGTGGTCCATTAAGAAAAATAAAAGCAATGTTTTTCATATATATTATTTTAAAATTGAATTACACGATCACAAGTAATTAATGCTTCTGCTAATGCGCTTAATCCTACAAAATTAAAACTATTTTTAAAATTAGTTAATAAAAAATTTTGTTTTTGTAATTGTTTCAAATTAATTATACCACGACGTAAGGCAGCTGAAATACAAACATTAAGTATAATATTATATTTTTGTGATAATTCTTCCCAAGATTTCACTAAATTAAATTCATCACTAGCTGGTGAAGTTAATGTATTAGCATTTAATACACCTTCGTGATAAAAAAATATACTAGACAATATATGATTTCTCAATAATAACGCATTAGCAAATTGATAAGCAGTACTAGAATTTTGTGTACCATAAGGTGGACCAGTTACAAATAAACAATAATTTAATATCAATATTTTATCCTATTTTTTATTAATTCTTTAATGAAAATATTTTTTAATAAAATATATAAAAATAATTTAATACTATGAATAATATACTTATTAAATAAAATAATTTTAAAAATATTAAAATTATATTAAATATTTATATTATATTAATAAATAATTTTATATTATGTAAAGAATATAATAATACTTATATAAATTCTAAAAAATAATAATTTTTATATATATATTATTTATATCATATATAAAAAATACATAAATTTTATATATTAATTATTATATATTAATAATGTATTTAAAATTTATTATTATTATTTTATTTTAAAATGATAATAATAAATAATAAATTTAATAATATTTAATATTAAAAAATAAATAAAATTTAAAAATAAAAATTATATTAATTTAAAAGTAAATATATTTAATTTTATATTAATATAAAATATTTTTAAATTATTTTAAATAAAAATAATTTATTTTTAAAAAAAAACTATATACATTATATATTATATATTTAAATGTTATAATAATATAAATAATTTTATATTAAATAAATTAAAGTTAATAATAATATTATTAAAATAATTTTATAAATATTTTATTTATTAATAAATATATTATACTAAATTTAATTAAAACATAATTTAATTTTAAATATTTAAATTAATAAATTTATATATATATTAAATATATATATCTATTTATTATGTATTTATAAAAGTATGATTTAATTAATATATAAAATTAAATATATAATATTATATTATAAAATAATAATTATTAAAATAATATATTTTATAATTTAAATATATAAATTATTTTAAATTATTAAATATTTAAAATATAATAAAATAATTTTAATAAAATAATAAATATAAATATATATTAAAATATTAAATTATTTTAAAAAAATTATAGTATATTTAATAAAAATATATATTTATAATTAATTAAAATAATCTAAAAATTTATTTTATAAATATATAAAATTTACAATAATCTATTTTAAAAATATAATAATTTTTAATATGTACTTACACAAATTATCCTATCTTTTTATTTTAAAAATAATTAATTCAATTTTATCTTATTTAAATTAATAATAATTTTATATTATAATTTAATAAATTTATTTTAATTAAATAATATTTTTAATTATTTAATTTGTTTTAAATACAAAATAATATCATTTAAAATTAATTTTTATTAAATATTAAACAAATAAAATAACAAAATATATAAAATATATTTGAAACTTATATAGTATAATCAAAATTAAATTATTTATTTATAAAAAAAAATTATTAATTTAACAATAAGTTAAGGGGGAATGATGTTATCAACACCTAAACTTCTAATATTATATGCTCATCCAGAAGCTCATGATTCAGTAGCTAATCGAGTATTACTAAAATCAGCATTAAAATTAAAACACGTTACAGTACATGATTTATATGCGAATTATCCTGATTTTTTTATAGATATTGACTATGAACAACAATTATTACGTAAACATAAAATTATTGTTTTTCAACATCCTCTTTATACTTATAGTTGTCCTGCGTTATTAAAAGAATGGTTAGATCGTGTATTATCACGTGATTTTTCAAATGGTATAAATGGTCATACTTTATCAGGTAAATATTGGCGCTCTGTATTAACTACCGGTGAAGCAAAAAAAACTTATTATATTACAAATAATAATTATTATTCTATAGAAGATATATTACGTCCATTTGAACTTACTGCAGCTATGTGTCATATGAATTGGTTAAAACCAATTATAATATATTTAGCACGACAACAAAAACCAGAAATATTAAAAAATCATGCTATTTTTTATAATAATTGGTTATGTAATCCTTTATCAAATAAAGGATTTTAATAATGGAAGTATCAATATTATTAATATCTATTTTATTATTATTATTTGCTGCAGTAGTCACAGTACCAATTGCATGCAAATTAGGTATGGGATCAGTTTTAGGTTATTTAATTACTGGTATTATTATTGGACCATGGGGATTAGGTATTATACATGATATTGATGAAATATTACATTTTTCTGAACTTGGTATAGTATTTTTAATGTTTATTATAGGATTAGAATTAAATCCTAATAAATTATGGAAATTACGAAAATTAATATTTGGTGCAGGTTCAGGACAAATATTAATTACATCAGGAATAATTGGTATTATATTATATCTAATAAATTTTACTTGGCAATCTGCTATAATTGGAGGTATTGGATTAGCAATGTCTTCTACTGCCATGGTGTTACAATTAATGCGTGAAAAAGGAATGAATTGTAATGAAGGTGGTCAATTAGCTTTTTCCATTTTACTTTTTCAAGATATGACAGTAATACCAGCATTAGCAATTATTCCAATTCTATCAGGTATTACTGAAGATAATAATAACTGGATAAAAACAATAATAAAAATTATAGCATTTGGTGGTATGTTATTAGGAGGACGTTTACTTTTAAGACCACTTTTCCGTTATATTACTACTTCTGGTGTACGTGAAATTTTTACTGCTGCTTCATTATTAGTAGTACTTGGTTCAGCATTATTTATGAAAATACTTGGTCTTTCAATGGCTCTTGGAACATTTATTGCAGGAGTATTATTAGCAGATAGTGAATATCGTCATGAATTAGAAATATCTATTGAACCATTTAAAGGACTACTTCTCGGTTTATTTTTTATTTCAGTAGGTATGTCATTAAATATAGGAATACTGCATAGTTATATAATTGAAGTTTTAATTGGTGTATTATTATTAATAACTATAAAATCAACAATACTATATATAATTTCATATACTTTAAATTTACATTGCTCAATACGTCTTCAATTTTCTGGATTATTAAGTCAAGGAGGAGAATTTGCATTTGTATTATTTTCAGTAGCAAAAATGCAAAAAATATTTTGTCCTATTCAATTATCATTACTATTAGTAATAGTTACATTATCAATGATTACTACACCATTATTAATGAAATTAATTGATCGTATTTTAGTTTATCATTATAATACTAAAAATAAAAATATCGAAAAACCATATGTTAAAAATGATGAACCACAAGTAATTATAGTAGGTTTTGGACGTTTTGGTCAAATTATTGGTCGTTTATTAATGGCTAATAAAATGCGTATTACTGTTTTAGAACGTGATGTTACTGCTGTAGGTATACTACGAAACTATGGTTATAAAGTATATTATGGTGATGCTACTCAATTAGAATTATTACGTGCAGCAGGAGCTAAAAAAGCTAAATCTATAGTAATTACTTGTAATGAACCTAGAGATACTTTAGATATTGTAGATTTATGTCAAAATCATTTTCCAAATTTAAATATTTTAGCAAGAGTACGTGGACGTGTTGAAGCACATGAATTATTACAAACAGGAGTAACAGAATTTAGTCGAGAAACCTTTTTAAGTGCATTAGAATTAGGTGGAAAAACATTAATAGGATTAGGAATGCATCCACAACAAGCTTATCGTGCACAACAACATTTTCGTCGTTTAGATATGCGTATGTTATGGGAATTAATGCCATTACATAAAAATGATATAACAGAAACTTCGCGTGTAAAAGAAGCACGACGTGAATTAGAGGAATTATTTCATCGTGAAATGCAAAAAGAAAGCCGAAAATTTGATGGATGGGATAAAATTAATAAATAAAATATATTTAATAATATTAAAAATAATATAATATTTTAAAAAATTATTATATAATATAATATTTAAAATAATTTATATTTATAATAATTTTATATTAATTTTAATAAATTAAATTATTAAATTCACTATATAAAATATTTTACATAAAAATTTCCTTTTATATAATATAAATTCATAAAATATATTAAATTTTATTTAAAAATATATTATTTTTTATAAAAATTTTTTTTCTTTATATCACGTAAAGTAACTGTACGATTAAATACTAAATTATTTAATGAAGAATCATAACTATCAATACAAAAATAACCTTCACGTTCAAATTGATAAGCTATATTGGGAATTGCTTTTTTTAAACTAGACTCTACAAAACCATATTTAATTACTAATGATTTTAAATTAATATTTTCAAAAAAATTTTTTTCTAATGATGGATTTGAAATATTAAATAAATGATTATATAAACGAATTTCTGCTGATAATGCATCTTTAACTGAAACCCAATGAATTACACCTTTAACTTTTCTAGAATTATCTAATTTTTTATTTAAAGTATTAATATCATAACTACAAAAAATTACAGTAATTTTTCCAAATAAATCTTTTTTAATTCTTTTTGCCTTAATTACATACGCATGACGAAGTCTAACTTCTCCACCTAAAACTAAACGTTTATAATATTTATTAGATTGTTCACGAAAATCAGCACGATCTATATAAATCTCATTACTAAATAGTACTTGACGACTACCCATATCAGGTTTATATGGATGATTAGGAATATTAAGCATTACATCATATTGAACCATGTTTTCAATAATAATTTTTACAGGATCTAATACAGCCATTACACGAAATGCATTTTCATTTAAATCATCACGAATACAAGATTCTAATACTGATATTTCAATATTATGATCTTGTTTAGTTATACCAATACGTTGACAAAACAAACGGATAGAATAAGGAGTATATCCACGTCGTCGCAATCCAGATAAAGTTGGCATACGAGGATCATTCCATCCTTTTACAATTTTTTTTGTTACTAATTGATTTAATTTACGTTTTGATGTAACAGTATATTCAAGATTCAATCGTGAAAATTCATATTGACGTGGATGAGAACATATAGTAATATTATTTAATATCCAATCATATAAACGACGATTATCTTGAAATTCTAATGTACATAATGAATGAGTAATACCTTCTAATGCATCAGAAATACAATGAGTAAAATCATACATTGGATAAATACACCATTTATTTCCAGTTTGATGATGTATCATAAATTTAATACGATATAATATAGGATCACGCATAATAATACAAGGTGACGACATATCAATTTTAGCACGAAGACAAGCAGAACCTTCAGAAAAATCTCCATTACGCATTTTTTTAAAAAGAAATAAATTTTCTTCCACACTACGAAAACGATATGGACTATTTTTTCCTGGTATTTTTAAATTACCACGATATAAACGAATATTATCTGAAGATAATTCATCAACATATGCTAAACCTTTTTTAATAAGTTCAATTGCATACTGATAAATTTGATCAAAATAATCAGAAGCATAATGAATCTTACCACTCCATTTAAAACCCAACCATTTTATATCTTTTTTAATAGATTCTACAAATTTTATATTTTCTTTTTCTGGATTCGTATCATCAAAACGCAAATTACATTTACCTTGATAATCTTTAGCAATACTAAAATTTAAATAAATAGATTTAGCATGACCAATATGTAAATAACCATTTGGTTCTGGAGGAAAACGAGTATGTACTGAAATACATTTTTTAGTTATTAAATCTTTATCAATAATTTTACGAATAAAATTATTTATATTTTTTGAAATTTTATTCATTACTTTATTCCTATATAAATTTTAATATATAATTAATAAAATATATTAATTAATTAAATTAATATAAAATTATTTTATTTTAAATGTAAAATATTTTATTTACTTTTTATTATTATTTATATAATATTAAAATAATAAAATATAAAAATATTATATTATATTACTATATATAATATCATTATAATAATATTATAATATAGTAATATAAAATACAATGTATAAAATATATTTATATTTTAAAAATACTTTATATATAAAGTATTATAATTTATAATATTAAAAATATAATTTTAATAATTATTAAATAAAATATAAAATCATAATAAATAAAATTTATACAAAATTAAAATATATTTTTTATTAAAATAAACTTATATTATTTAAATAAATTTAATGAATTATCATACTGTTATAAACAAAAATACAAAATATTATATAAATAATATATATCATCGACATCGTTTTTCTGTTGCTCCAATGTTACATTGGACTGATCGTCATTGTCGTTATTTTCATCGTTTATTAACAAAAAAAACATTACTTTATACTGAAATGATGACTACTTCAGAAATTCTATATAATGAACATAATTCCTTAAGATATCATGAAACAGAACATCCAATTGTATTACAAATTGCTGGAAGTAATTCTGTTGATTTAATCAAATGTGCTAAATTAGCAGAAATTCACGGTTATGATGAAATTAATTTAAATATAGGTTGTCCATCACAACGAGTACAACATGGTTTGTTTGGTGCTTGTTTAATGAAGCATGCTTTATTAGTAGTTAATAATATCCAAAATATATGTAATACAGTATCAATTCCAGTAACTATAAAAACACGTATTGGTATTGATGAAAATGATAATTATGAATTTTTATATAATTTTATATCAACTATTTCTACTAATAGTAAATGTACTATATTTGTTATTCATGCACGTAAAGCTATACTTTCTGGATTAAATCCAAAAGAAAATCGTAAATTACCATTATTAAACTATCAACGAGTATATAAAATAAAAAAAGATTTTCCAAATTTAACAATTGTTATTAATGGTGGAATTAAATCTATCAATGAAATTAAATATCATTTAAAATATGTGGATGGTGTAATGATGGGACGTGAAGCTTATAATAATCCTAATATTTTAACAAAAATTGATCATGAATTATATAATGTTTCCTATATTCAAAAAAATCATATTGAAATTATTGAGTCACTTTATCCATATATAGAATATGAACTTTATCATGGTACTCATTTAAATCATATTACTAGACATCTTCTTGGAATGTTTAAAGGAATGAAAGGTGCAAAAAAATGGCGTCGTTATTTAACTGAAAATAGTTATAAACCCGGAGCAAATATTACAGTAATAAAACATGCATTAAATTTAATTCAATAATTATATCAAAATTAAAAATTAAATCATTTAATATATAAATTAAATAATTAATAAAATATTATATTTAAAATAATAAACAAAATTATTAATATAATCTTAAAAAATAATATCTTAATTTTAAATTAAATTTTAATAAAATTATATAATTCATATTAATCAAATTTTTATTTTAAAATTTAAATTATATTTTTTTAAAAAATAATAAAATATATTACAAATATATTTTTCAAAATTATACATTGAGCATAAAATAATGTTTGAAAATTTAACTAATAGATTATCATGTACACTACGAAATATTAGCAATCGTGGAAGATTAACTGAAGAAAATATTAAAAAAACTTTACGCGAAGTACGTATGGCTTTATTAGAAGCAGATGTTGCATTACCTGTGGTACATAAATTCATAAATCACATTAAAATAAATTCTATTGGCCATAAAATAAATAAAAGTCTTACTCCAGGTCAAGAATTTATTAAAATAGTAAAAAATGAATTAATTACATCAATGGGTACAACTCATATTGAATTAAATTTATCTACTCAACTACCAGCAATAATACTTGTTGTTGGTTTACAAGGTGTAGGTAAAACAACTAGTATAGCTAAATTAGGAAAATTATTAAAAGAAAAAAATAATAAAAAAGTTTTAGTAGTATCTATAGATATTTATCGTCCCGCAGCAATTAAACAATTAGAAATTTTAGCAAAGAATGCTGGAATTGATTTTTTTCCTTCTAAAATTACAGAAACACCTATTGATATTATTAATAATGCATTACAATATTCTAAATTAAAATTTTATGATATATTAATTATTGATACAGCAGGTCGATTACATATTAATAAAATTATGATGCATGAAATTAAACAAATACATACTATAATTAATCCTATAGAAACCTTATTTATTGTTGATGCTATGACTGGTCAGGATGCTGCTAATACTGCAAGAGAATTTAATAAAATATTACCATTAACTGGTATAATTTTAACTAAAGTTGATAGTGATACACGCGGAGGAGCGGCACTTTCTATTAGTTATATTACTGGAAAACCAATTAAATTTATTGGGGTAGGAGAAAAAATTGATACATTAGAAAAATTTTATCCAGAACGTATTGCATCTCGTATTTTAGGAATGGGAGATATATTATCATTAATTGATGATATAGAAAAAAAAGTTGATCATACATTAGCAAAAAAATTAACTAATAAATTAAAAAAAGGAAATGATTTTAATTTAAATGATTTTTTAGATCAACTCAAACAAATGCGTAATATGGGTGGTATATCTAATGTTTTAAAAAAATTACCTACTGCAAATTTAATACAAAATAAAATAAAATTACCAATAAATGATAAAATTTTAATACATATGGAAGCAATAATTAATTCAATGACATTAAAAGAACGTATCAAGCCAGAAATTATAAAAGGTTCACGTAAACGACGTATTGCCATGGGTTCAGGTTTAAAAGTACAAGATGTCAATCGTTTATTAAAACAGTTTTATGAAATGCAACGTATAATAAAAAAAATAAAAAAAGGTGGTATATCCAAAATAATTAATAATATACAAAATATTATTCAACCCAATTCTTCTAATTATCAATAATCATTTATATATTTAACTAATTAAATATATATTAATTAATCATTTTAAAACTTAATAAACTATTATTAATATCTATTTTTTATAAAATTTATATTTAAAATTATTTTTATACAAAAAAAATAAATAAAACATTATTTATATAATAAAATTATTGGATTTTCTAAAAACAAAGAGGATGTTATGGTAATTATTCGTTTAGCACGTGGTGGTGCAAAAAAGAAACCATTTTATAAAGTTATAGTTACAGATAATAGAAATGCACGAGATGGTTATTTTATAGAACGTGTTGGTTTTTTTAATCCTATTGCAACTGGTAAAGCTAAAAGTCTTCATTTAAATTTAGATCGTATTACATACTGGATTAATATAGGAGCAAATGTTTCTAATCGTGTTTCTTCTTTAATAAAAATTGCTAAAAAAAATAAAATCACTAATATAAAATGAATAAAAAAAATAAATTAATCATTCCAAAAGAAATTCTTACAATTGGTAAATTAGGAACTACTTATGGAATTTATGGTTGGATTAAAATATTTTCATTTACTGAAAATAGTAAAAAAATTTTTTATTACAAACCTTGGTTTATTAAAAAATCAGGATATTGGTGTTCTATTAAATTAGATGCTTGGAAATGTTATAAAAATAATTTTATTATTAAAATTCAAGGTATTGATAATCAAAATTCCGCAAAATTATTAACTAATTGTAATATTACGATAGACTCTAAAAAATTACCTTTACTAAAAGAAAATAATTATTATTATAAAGATTTAATAAATTGCAAAGTAATTAATATTCAAGGTTATATATTTGGAATAGTAATTCATATAATAACAACTGGTTCAAATGATGTTATGGTTATAAAATCTCCCTTAAAAAATAAATTTTATATGAATGAACGATTAATTCCATTTTTATATAATACAGTTATTAAAAAAATTAATATTCATACTAAAATAATTGAAATAGACTGGAATCCTAATTTTTAATCCCGAAAATATAAAATATAAAATTATAATAATATAAAGAATTAATTATGTTTATTGGTATAATAAGTTTATTTCCTAAAATGTTTCGTACTATTACTAAATATGGAATAATTAGTCGTGCAATAAAAAATTCCCTTTTACATATACAATATTGGAATCCTCGTGATTTTACTTACGATAAACATCATACTGTAGATGATCGTCCTTATGGAGGTGGTCCGGGGATGTTAATAATGGCTAAACCATTAAAAGAAGCTATTTATGCAGCTAAAAATAAATTAGGTATAAATGTAAAAGTAATTTATTTATCCCCCCAAGGAAATATATTAAATCAAAATAATATTTATAAATTAATAAATATTAATAAAATGATTTTAGTATGTGGTCAATATGAAGGAATAGATGAACGAGTAATACAAAGTGAAATTAATGAAGAATGGTCAATTGGTAATTATATACTTAGTTGTGGTGAACTTCCAGCTATGATTTTTCTTGATACTATTGCTCGTTTAATACCAGGTGTATTAAAAAATAAAAATTCTTCAAAAGAAGATTCTTTTAGTAATGGATTATTAGATTATCCACATTATACACGTCCAAAAATAGTAGATGGAATGAAAGTTCCTTCAGTTCTTATGTCTGGGAATCATAAAAAAATACGTCAATGGCGTTTAAAACAATCATTAGGAAATACTTGGATCAAAAAACCTGAATTTTTTAAAAAAATAATTTTAACAAATGAACAATTACTTTTATTAACTGAATTTCAAACAGAATATAAAATAAAAAATAAAACATAAAAAATAAAATAAAATAAAATTTATTTAATTTAAAATAAGAGATATGTTATGAATAACATTATTAAACAATTTGAGCAAGAACAAATAAAAAAAAATATACCTATATTTAATACAGGTGATACTGTTGAAGTTAAAGTATGGGTTGTTGAAAGTAATAAAAAACGTCTTCAATCATTCGAAGGTACAGTTATTTCTATACGTAATCGTAACTTAAATTCTGCATTTACTATTCGTAAAATATCAAATGGAGAGGGTGTTGAACGTGTGTTTCAAACTTATTCTACAGTAATCAATAATATTATTGTTAAACGTTATGGTGCTGTTAGAAAAGCTAAACTTTACTATTTACGTAAACGTATTGGTAAATCAGCTCGTATAAAAGAACGACTTAAATAATAATTTTTTTATTAAAAATAATTAAAAATTTAATATTATTTATAATAAAATATAAATATTAAATATTTTAATATAAATATATTTTTAATATAATATATTAAATATTATTTTTTAAAATAATTTCAATAATAATTTAAAATATGATAAAAAAAATAAAATTTATAACAACTGTACCTAAATTAAAAATTAAAGAAAGATTAGATAAAATTATATCTATATTATTTAATCAATATTCTAGATCTAAAATTAAACAATGGATTTTAGATAATAACGTAAAAATTAATGAAAAAATAATTAATGAACCTAAAAAAAAAGTTTCAGGAGGAGAAATTATTTCTATTTTAAAAAATATAGAAATAATTTCTCCTTTAGAACCTCAAAATATTTTTTTAAATATTATTTATGAAGACAATTACATTATAGTAATTAATAAACCATGTAATCAAGTAGTTCATCCTGGTGCTGGTAATTTAAATGGTACAATATTAAATGCATTATTATATCATTATCCAAAAAATAGTAAACTTCCTAGAGCAGGTATTATACATCGTTTAGATAAAAATACTACAGGCTTAATGATAATCGCAAAAACTGTATTAACATATAATAAATTAATAACAGCAATGAAATCTCGTAATATTATTCGAAATTACGAAGCAATAGTTATAGGAAAAATATCTTCTAAAGGTACTATAAATCAACCTATTTCTCGTCATCCAATAAAACGTACATCTATGATGGTACACCCAAAAGGAAAATTAGCTATTACTCATTATAATATTATAGAAAATTTTCCAAATCACACTCATTTATATATACAATTAGATACTGGACGTACTCATCAAATACGTGTACATATGTCATATATAAAACACCCACTAGTAGGTGATCCGATATATAATAATCAAAAATATATATTAAAAAATACATCAAAAACACTTATAAAAACTTTACATAATTTTAATCGTCAAGCACTACATGCTACTAAATTAACTTTAATTCATCCAATTAATAATATTAAAATGACATGGACTATACCAAAACCACATGATATGATAAATTTAATTAATTTATTAAAATCTAATAAAAAAAATAAAATTTAATATTATAATAAATATATAATAAAATTATTTTTATTTTTTTATAATTTAAATATTTTAAAGAACAAATATATAAAATAATAAAATAAATAAAAATAATCTACTAACTAAATAAATAAAAAATATTTATAAATATATATTAAATATATTTAAAATAAATTAGATAAATATTTTAAATAAAATTAACCATTAAAATAAAAATTATTTAAAATTTTTATCTTATTTTTATAAAAAATTTTATTAATAAAATAAAATACATCAATTATATTAATAAAATATTTAATTTATTATTTTAAATAAATATTATTATTAATAAATATTCAATTAAATTTATAAAAATATAATATTATTATTATCTTTATAATGTTAATTCTATACAAAAACATTTATAATAAAATATTTTAATATTAATAAATTATATAGGTAAAATAATATCACATAAAAAAATAGATAATTTTTCTAACTCTAACCATACTAATTGATTATAATTTTTTTTGAAATTTATTTCAATTTTTGTCAATTTTTGAATAGCTTTATATAATCTTTTATATGATAATCTCTGTAATGCTATAATAATTAAATTTTGACGACTTTTCCATATTTTATATTTATTAAACAAAATATATAGCGATACTGAAGTCATACAACGCTTAAATGTTAATAACAATAATAAATCATATTGTAAAATACGTAATAAAATTATTATTTCAATATTTTCCTTTTGTAATTTTTTTAAAATAAATATACTACGTTTACCATTTCCTACTAATATAGATTCTAACCAATGATATGGCATAAAATAAGAAGAATCATTAATTATTTTCTTAATACGTAATAAAGTTATTATACCATCAGGATAAATTAATAATAATATTTTTAATATTTGTGCTAATTCTAATAAATTACCTTCATAATAATAACATAATAATTGATTAACTCCATTATCTAACTGTAATTTCATTAATTTTGCGCGATTAGATACCCAAAATGGTAATTGTATTTTTTTAGGTGTATTACAAATAACATAAATAGTTTTTGAACTAAATGTTTTAAACCATATACTATTTTCTTGTTTTTTATTTAAATTAAAACTACGTAATATTAATAATATATCTTTATGTAATAATGTATATAATTTAATTAAATTTTTTATAATAATAGAATTTAAACCACTTTCTGGAAAAATTAATAATAATGTTTTACGTTGACTAAATAAACTTATATCTTGACATATATCAAAAATATTATCCCAATTTCTATTATTTTCTAAATCTATAGTATAATGTTCATTAAATTTATTTTTACTAGCTACCTTTCTAATTAAATCTTGACTTTCTTTTAATATTAGCAATTCATTTCCATTTAATAAATAACACATATTTAATTTATTATTAAGATGTAAAACAAGTTCATTATAATTAATACGAATCATTTTATAATATAATTTTCTATGTTATTTTTGAATAAATAATTAATAATATATTTACTATTTTTTTTGCAGCTTGAGAATACATTTCTTGTCTAATCATTTCTTTTTCAGAATCATGTGACAATATATTTAATGAATTATTAAAAAATGAATGAAATATTATAATTGATAATGGATATACATGATTATTAGGAAATATTATTTCTGCTTTAATATTTAAAATCATTTGATATTCTGCAGTTTTTCCATTTTTTAAAATTGATATCGTTTCCTGATTCTCATTACTACTTATAATACGTAAAGATAGAATATTATTAACTTTCATATTTTCAACAATATAAATATTATTTAAATATAATTGCTCATTTAATGAATGAATTAATGATTCATAATAATCTGAATAATTTAAAATTAACATTTTTATTTTTTTGGAATCTTGCATATATCCACGTAAATGAAAACCACAAGAAGTAGAAAAAAAAACTACTAATAAAAATAATAACATTAAAACATATTTTTTCACTATTTCTTCTTTTATTAATTTACTACTAAATTTAATAATTTACCTGGAATATAAATTACATTACGAATTATCACACCCTCTAAATATTTAGATACTTTATCTTCTTTAATAGCACACATACGAATTTCTTCTTGAGTAGCATTTATTGATACATTGATTTTTGCACGAACTTTACCATTAACTTGTATAACAATTAACATATAATCTTTAATTATAGCTTCTTTATCAATAACCGGCCAAGATGCAGTATCAATATCACCTTTACCACCTAATTCTTTCCATAACACAAAACTTATATGCGGTGTAAATGGATAAAGCATACGTACTACAGCTAAAAGAATTTCTTGTAATAAATAATAATTTAATATATCAGTTAACAATTTATTTTCTAATTTATTTACTAATTCCATAATAGAAGATATTGCAGTATTAAAAGTTTGTCTACGACCAATATCATCACTTACCTTAGAGATAGTTTTATGTAAATGATAACGAATATCTTTTTGATATTTATTTAATTTAATTATACTTAATGGTTTAAATTTACTATTTTTAATATGATGATAAGTTATTTTCCATAAACGTTTTAAAAAACGATGCACTCCTTTTATACCAGATTCTTTCCATTCTAATGTCATTTCAACAGGAGCAGCAAACATTATAAATAAACGTACAGTATCTGCACCATATTTTTCAATAACATCTTGTGGATCAATACCATTATTTTTAGATTTTGACATCTTATTCATTCCAGCATAAACTAATATACGTCCTTGTAAATCCATTGCTTTAATAATAGAACCTTTATTATTACGTGTAACAATAACATTTTCAGAAGAAATCCATATACGCGAACCATTAGTATTAATGTAATAAAAAGCATCAGCTAACACCATACCTTGACATAATAATTTTTTAGCTGGTTCATTAAATTTTACTAATCCCATATCTCGCATTAATTTATGAAAAAAACGAAAATACATTAAATGCATTATAGCATGTTCAATACCACCAATATATTGATCAATAGGAAGCCAATAATTTACAGCTCTTGAATCTAACATTCCATCATGATAATCTGGACAAGTATAACGTGCATAATACCAAGAAGATTCTATAAATGTATCAAAAGTATCAGTTTCACGAAATGCTAATTGATTATTAATATAAACTTTTGACCATTTATCATTAGTTGTTATAGGACTAGTAATACCATTTATAACTATATCTTCTGGTAAGATTACTGGTAATTTATCTTTTGATACTGGTATAATAATATTATTTTTTAATGTTATCATTGGAATTGGTGTACCCCAATATCGTTGACGAGAAATTACCCAATCACGTAAACGATAATGAACTTTATATTTAGCTATACCTTTTAAAATTAATTTATCAATAATATCATTCATATTATTCTGATTATGTAAACCATTAAATTCACCAGAATTAAATAATTTACCTGATTTTATCATTGCTGATTTTTTAATATTAGGTTCACTACCATCATAATTTAAAATAACTGGTTTAATTGGTAAATAATATTTTTTAGCAAATTCCCAATCATTCTGATTATGTGCCGGTACTATTATCATTGCATTAATTTTACATTTTATTGAAATAAAATTTACAACCCAAATAGGTAACTGTTCTCCATTTAAAGGATGAATAACAAAAAGACCTGTAGGCATACCTTTTTTTATAATTTTTTCCATTTCTATATCTAAAATTTTTATTTTGTAACAATACTGAATAAATTTCATTAATTTTAAATTTTTATATATATTTTTTTTGATTAATGGATGATAAACAGATATTATTATATAAGTTGCACCCATAAAAATATCTGGACGAGTAGTATATACTGTTAAAGTTTGATTACTATTAGTAAGATTAAAAGTAATATCTACTCCTGAAGATCTACCAATCCAATTACGTTGCATAGTTTTAACTTGTTCTGGCCATTTTTTTAAATTATTTAAATCATTAAGTAATTGATCAGCATAATTAGTAATTTTAATAAACCATTGTGGAATTTTTTTATATATAACCTTAGTATCACAACGCCAACAATTACCATTAATAACTTGTTCATTAGCTAATACAGTAAGATCATACGGACACCAATTTACTTCTGATTTTTTTTTATATACTAAACCTTTTTTATAAAGATTTATAAAAAACCATTGTTCCCATTTATAATAATTTGGTTTACAAGTAATAATTTCACGATCCCAATCGTAACTAAAACCAAGTAATTTTAATTGTTTTTTCATATATTTAATATTATTATATGTCCATAAAGATGGAGATATTTTGTTTTTTATTGCAGCATTTTCTGCAGGAAGACCAAAAGCATCCCAACCTATTGGATTTAAAACATTTTTACCTAACATACGTTGATAACGTGAAATTACATCACCAATAGTATAATTACGAACATGACCCATATGTAATTTACCAGATGGATATGGTAACATAGATAAACAATAATATTTTTCTTTTGAAAGATCTTCAATAACTTTAAAAGTTTTATTCTTTTTCCAATGAATCTGTACATTCGATTCAATATCTTTTGGACAATATTGTTCTCGCATAATATATAATAATCCTTTCAATAAAATATTATTATTTTTTATAAAAAATAATATATAAATTATTTATTTAATTAAATAAAATATTATATCTTTAATTAAATATATTCAAAATAATATTTTAAATCTATAAAATAAGAATATAAATAAATAATTATTTATATTATATATTATTATATATAAAAAGGATTTGATTTAGATATATAATTAAAGGTATAAAATTATAATAATATTATATAATATTTTTATATTAAAAATAAATTAAATAAAAATATAATTTAATAAATATTGTATATATAAAATTTTATAAAAATTTTTTAAAATATTTTATATTTAAAAAAAAGTAATATCTTTAAATAAACCAACTCTTAAATTATTTGCAATATAAATAATTTTACTATCTATAAAAACTATACCATCAGCTAAACCTATTATTAATTTACGAATTATAATACGTTTAAAATGAATGTGATAAGTTATTTTTTTAACTGTAGGTAAAATTTGACCAATAAATTTAACTTCACCTACACCAAGTGCTCTACCTTTTCCTTTCCCACCTAACCATCCTAAATAAAAACCTACTAATTGCCACATTGCATCAAGACCTAAACATCCTGGCATAACAGGATCATCAATAAAATGATATTTAAAAAACCATAATTTTGGATTAATATCTAATTCTGCTTCTATATATCCTTTATTATATTTACCTCCATTTTCAGTTATTTTTATTATACGATCAAGCATTAACATTTTACCTGATGGTAAAGGTGGACCACTAATACCAAAAAGTTTTTTTTGACTAGATGCTTCAAGATCTTTTTTTGTATAAAAACAACATTTATCTATCATATTTTAATAAACCTTATTATTAATAAAAATTATAATTTAAATAATAAAAATATATTAAATTACTTAAATTAATTATTTTTATATTAATTAAACCAACGAAATAACCATGACCAATAATATTTTTCCGGATAATTTATTTTAGAAATACGTTTTTTTATCATCATTAATAAATTTGGTTGTTCTTTATTAGAATAAGAATATCCAGTTAATATTTTTAATGCCTCTGAAACAGTATTAACAGTCCATAAATGAAATTTTTTGTTACGTACTGCATAAACTATATCTTTATTTAAACATAAATGACGTACATTAGCTGTTGGTAAAATAACACCCTGATTACCAGTTAATCCTCTACGTAAACAAATTTCAAAAAAACTTTCAATTTTTTCATTAATACCATCAATTAATTGTACATTCCCAAATTGATCAATAGAACCAGTAACTGCTATTTGTTGTGAAATAGGTTTCTGTGATAAAGCACTAATTAAAACACATAATATAGCTAATGAAGCACTATCTCCATCTACTTCACCATAAGATTGTTCAAACACAATTGAAAAAGAAAAAGGTAAAGCATAATTTAAATTTAATTCAGAAAGTAAAAAAGATTGTATAATCATTATACTTTTTGCATGTAAATTACCACCTAATTCTACTTGACGTTCTACATCAATAAATTCACTATTACCAAAATATATTACACAACTTATACGTAATGGTACACCGATACTATATGGATAACCTGGGTAATCTAATATAGAAAGTCCATTAATTTGACCAATTATCTTACCTTCTGTTTTAATAAAAATATAATTCCAATTAATTTCATTTTGTATACATTCTTTAAAATAACTTTCACGCCATATACGTAAATTTGTTGAATGTTTTAAAGATTCAGCTGTAATAATGTCTTTTTTAGTATATAATGAAGCTTCTATGAGTTGTTTATTAATCCATTGTAAAGATAATGGTAAAATTTTTTTATCACCAGTATATCGTATGGCATTAATTAATAAAATTGACCAAGCTTTAGATTCTAAAAAAGGTAATTTCTTTTCTTTAATAAAGGTATTAATATAACTACACCAATGAGACATATCATTAATTTCATTTAATTCTAAAAAATCTTCATATTCTCCGTAAATTGATTGATTATTTAATTTAGGTTCAAGATTATAAAAATCAGCTAATTTATCACGATTACCTACTATAATTAAACGTAATTCTAAAGGCATTGGAGGAATATTAATTGGTAATGGACATGATTTATCTTGAGAAATCCAATAAAATTGACCTTGTATAATCATTTTTTTAACTCTAAACCATAATAATGGCTGAGCTAATAAAGAATTAACAGAAAGAATTAATATACCACCATTAGCTTTATGTAATAAACCTGGTTGTAAATTTATCTTATTATTATAAAATCGAACACAACCAAAAAGATCTTCTAATTCTATCCAATTCTGAAAAATACAATATCCATTAGCAGAAAAAGGTAAATTATTACAATTAGTTGTTTCAATATAAATATTATTATCTTTAATTATATAATTACTACCTTTAAAAGCAGTATTTTTTACAAATAATTTTTTAACTACACGAGAAATTAAAGATAAATATTCTTCTGTATCTTGTGATTTTAATAACATAAATCGTAATGTCGATTTAGAATGACAAAATGTTATTAATGCATTTTGTAATTTAGGTTGAATAGTAGAAAAAGATATAGATTGTAATTGATCCGCTATATCAAATATTTTTATATAAGGTTTTATATTTGGAATCAAAGATTGCCAGTTTAATTCATTATTAATCAAAATATTTTAAAAAAAAATTATAAAAAAATAAGTATATAAGAAAAATTATTTTTTATATATAAAAACTTAAAAAAATAATTTATAAAAAAATTATTTTAAATAATTTAAAATATTAATAATATATATAAACTTTTGATAATATTTTATATATATTTTATTTTAATTTTTTAAATATTATTTTAAATATAATTACTACTTAAATTATTTTAATATATATTAAATATATATAATTTATAAATCTAATATTAATTTAAAATAATTATTTCATAAAAAACTTATTATTAATAAACTATTATAAATTTTAATTTTATCTTTATTAAATATTTTAAGGAATTTAAAAAAAATGACAACACCACATATTAATGCTCAAAAAAAAGATTTTTCTGACATTGCATTAATGCCAGGAGATCCATTACGTGCAAAATATATTGCTGAAAAATTTTTAAATAATATAAGAAAAATAAATAATATTCGTGGTATGTTAGGTTTTATCGGTACTTATAAAAATCGTCGTATTTCTATAATGAGTCATGGAATTGGAATACCATCTTGTTCTATTTACGTACGAGAATTAATTACAAAATTTGGAGTAAAAAAAATTATTCGTGTAGGATCTTGTGGTGCAGTATGTGATCATATAAAATTATTTGATATAATAATTGGTATGGGTGCGTGTACTGATTCTAAAATAAATCGTATCCGATTTAAAGATAATGATTATGCCGCTATAGCTGATTTTGATATGATATGCAATGCAGTATATGTAGCTAAAAAACAAAATATTTCAGTACAAGTAGGTAATATATTTTCAACAGATTTATTTTATAATTCAGATAAAGAATTACTTAAAATAATGAGAAAATATGGTATTTTAGGAGTAGAAATGGAAGCAGCTGGAATTTATGGAATCATAGCAGAACTTAATAAAAAATTTTCATGTAAAGCATTAACTATATGTACAGTTTCTGATCATATTTTTCGTCATGAATCAATTACTGCAATTGAACGTCAAACTAATTTTGATAAAATGATTCTAATTGCATTAGAATCAATTTTATTAGATAAAATAATTTAATTATTTTTTAAATAATTTTTTAATAAATTTTAAATTAAAAATTCATTAAATAATATTAATTTATATTATAAATTAATTATATAAATAAATAAATTGTTTTTATCTTTTTTAATTAATAATAAATTATTTATATATATTAAAAATAAAATATTGTTTTTCTAACCAAGTTTCAACTTGACGTTGAATACCAGAAGCATTTAATTTTAATTCAGAACGTATTTCTTCTTGAGTTCCTGATTTTATAAAATTATCTGGAAGACCAATATTTAATACTAAAGACATATAACGATTAGCCATTAATAATTCATTCACACCACTACCAGCACCTCCAAAAACAGCATTTTCTTCTAATGTTACTAATACTTTATGACTTTTTACCATTTTAAAAATTAAACTTTTATCAAGTGGTTTAACAAACCGCATATCTACTAAAGTAGCATTAAGTGCTTCAGCTACTTTAATAGCTTCTGCTAATAAAGTACCAAAATTAAGAATAGCAATATTTTTACCAATTCTTTGTATTCTACCTTTTCCAATCTGTAATTTATTAAGTGGTTTTAATGGTATACCAATACCTGTACCTCTTGGATAACGTACTACACTTGGACCGTCATTATAATGATAACCAGTATATAACATTTGACGACATTCATTTTCATCACTAGGAGTCATAATAACCATAGTAGGTATACAACGTAAAAAAGACAAATCAAAAGCACCTTGATGAGTTTGACCATCAGATCCAACAATCCCACCACGATCAATAGCAAACATAATAGGAAGTTGTTGAATTGCTACATCATGAATTAATTGATCATAAGAACGCTGCAAAAAAGTAGAATAAATAGCTACTACTGGTTTATAACCACCTATAGCTAATCCAGCAGCAAAAGTTACTGCATGCTGTTCAGCAATAGCTACATCAAAATATTGATTAGGATAATCACGTGAAAATTTTACCATACCAGAACCTTCACGCATTGCTGGCGTAATAGCCATTAACATTCTATCTGTAGCAGCTGTTTCACATAACCATTCACCAAAAATTTCTGAATAACTAGGTAATTTATTTATAATTTTAGGTAATTTACCACTAATTAAATTAAATTTTGGAACTGAATGAAAACTAATTGGATCTTTTTCTGCTGGTTTATACCCATATCCTTTTTTAGTTATAATATGTAATAATTGTGGACCTTTTAAATAACGCATATTATTAAGTATAATACTTAAATTTCGTACATCATGTCCATCAACTGGACCAATATAATTAAAACCTAATTCTTCAAATATACTACAAGATAGCACTATTCCTTTTAAATATTTTTTAATATATTTTAATAATTTTTGAATATATGATATATTAAAAAATATTTTTTTACTTTTTTTACGTAATTTCAAATAAAACTTACTAGATAATAACTGAGCTAAATGATGATTTAATGCTCCCACATTTTTTGAAATTGACATTTTATTATCATTTAATATCACTAATATATCTAAATTAATATCTCCAGCATGATTTATAGCTTCAAATGCCATTCCTGCAGTAATAGCACCATCACCTATAACGCATAAAGCACGACGACCTAACCCTTCATATTTAGCTGCTGCTGCAATACCAAGAGTTGCACTAATCGAAGTTGATGAATGACCAACAGATAATACATCATATTCACTTTCAAATCTCCAAGGAAATGGATGTAATCCGTTTTTTTTTCGAATAGTAGAAATATAATTACGACGACCAGTTAAAATTTTATGAGGATAAGCTTGGTGCCCAGTATCCCATACTAAACGATCAAATGGAGTATTATAACTATAATGTAAAGCTACTGTTAATTCAATAATACCTAAACCAGATGCAAAATGACCACTAGAACAACTTACACTTTCAAGTAAATACTGACGTAATTCATTACATAACTGAGGTAAATTATCTATTGATAATAAACGAAGTTCAATAGGATTATTTACTGAGGTTAGAATTGGATATTTTTTTATATCAAAATTCATTTAATACTCATAATTAAAAAATTATTTTTTTATAATATTAAATAATAATTAAATTTAATTTTTATAAAAATTAAATTTAATATTTATATACTATATAACATGTATCTAAAAATATTTTAATAAAGTTATTTTTTAATAAATAACTTTATTAAAATTAATAATAAAATTTTTTAAAAAAATATAATTATTAATATTATGTTAATAATTATTAAATAATATTTTTAATATTATTTAATAATTTATTTTATATAAAATATAAAAATAATAAATATTATATATTAAAATTCATTAATTTTTTATTTATTTATTATAAATTATAAAAAATAAATTTATAAATTATTAAAGTAATGATGAAATTATATATCTTAAATGTTAAAATTAATTATTTATATTAAATAATTTTATTCAATAATATATAAAAATTTATATGTAAAAAATAAAAATTTAAAATAAATTAACTATAATTAATAAAAATTATTTTGTATATTAAAAGATTATAATATTTATATATAATATTTAATATAAAAAATATTTTTTAAATGATATAATTATTAATAATGTATTCATACAATAAAAAATATTATGAAACTAATTATTAAATTATTTCCAGAAATTACTATAAAAAGTAAATCTGTACGTATACGTTTTATTAAAATTCTTTCAAATAATATTCGTAATGTTTTAAAAAAATATATTAATATATTAACTATAATTTATTATTGGGATTACATTGAGATTTATACAAAAAACAAAGAAAATTACGAAATAATTATTAAATTATTAATATATATTCCTGGTATTCATCATATTTTATTAATAAAAGATTTTATCTTTACTGATATGAATAGTATTTTTCAAAAAACTTTAATTTTTTATCATAAAAAATTATTAGAAAAAAAATTTTGTGTACGAGTAAAAAGACAAGGAAAACAAAATTTTACTTCACAAGATCTAGAATGTTATTTAGGTAAAAAATTAATACAAAATGTTAAGAATTCAAATGTAAATCTTACTAATCCAGATATCATAATAAATTTAGAAATTAAAGATAAAAAATTAATATTAATAAAAAAACGTTTTGAAGGTATTTGTGGTTATCCTATTGGTACTCAAGAAGATGTATTATCATTAATTTCTGGTGGTTTTGATTCAGGAGTATCTAGTTATATGATGATGAGAAGAGGATGTCGTGTACATTTTTGTTTTTTTAATTTAGGTGGAACAGAACATGAAATTGGTGTTAAAAATATAGCATATTATTTATGGAATCGTTTTTCTAGTTCACATAAATTAAATTTTTTTAATATTAATTTTATACCAATATTAAATGAAATATTAGAAAAAACAGATAAAAGTTATATGGGAGTAATATTAAAACGTATGATGATAAAAGCTGCTTCAAAAATTGCAAAACTTTATAAAATAAATGCTTTAATAACGGGAGAATCATTAGGACAAGTTTCTAGTCAAACATTAAGTAATTTAAATTCAATTAATAATATTTCTAATATACTTATATTACGTCCATTAATTTCTTATGATAAAGAACAAATTATTAAAATTTCACGTATTATTGGTACTGAAAATCTTACAAAAAATATACCAGAATATTGTCAAATAATTTCCAAAAAACCTACAGTAAAAGCTATAAAAAGCAAAATTGAATATGAAGAAAAAAAAATAAATTTTATTACATTCAATAAAGTAATAAATGAAACAAAAAAAAGTTTTATTCACAATCATAAAAAAACAAAAATTATAAATATAGAAACTGTAAAAAAAATTAATAAAAATGATATAATTCTTGATCTTAGATTAAATGAAGATTCATTAAAAAAACCTTTAAAATTAAAAAATGTTGAAATTAAATCCTTACCATTTTATAAATTACAGAATCAATTTAAAAATTTAGATCAAAATAAAACTTATCTTTTATATTGCGAAAAAGGTTTTATGAGCCGTATTCAAGCATTATATTTAATAGAACATGGTTATAATAATATTAAAATTTATAATCCATAATTATATATAAATATAATTATAAAATAAATATATAAAAATTAATAATTATTATTATAAATTTAAATCATGAATTAACTGTGTGGTCCAAATTAAAATACGTTTATAAGTTAATTCTGGTTGACGATCATCATCTAACACTAATCCCAAAAAATTTTCATGATCTATTAAACCTTTTGATTCTTCAAAAGAATATCCTTTTTTAGGCCAGGTTCCAATCAAGGTAGCTCCTAATGGTTTAATAATGTTCCAAAGTATACCCATTGCATCACAAAAATATTCTGAATAATCTTCTTGATCACCACAACCAAATAATGCAACTAATTTATTATTAAAATTAATCTTTTTTAAAACAGGAAAAAAATCATCCCAATCACATTGCGCTTCACCATAATACCAAGTTGGAATACCTAAAATTAAAATATTAAAATTTTCTATATCTTCTTTAGTACTTTGAGAAATATCATAAATTTTAGATATTCCTTCTTTACATTGTGTATTAAAAATTTTATGAATAATTTTAGCATTCTTTTCAGTATTACCAGTATCACTTCCAAAAAATATACCAATTATAGACATTTTAATATAACCTTTATTTTAAATAAATTATATTTAAATTATATATTATTAATAATTAACTTAATATGAAAATAATATATTATATATATTAATAAAAATATTTTAACAAATTTTATAATACATATTATAAACAAAAATTTATTAAAATTATTTTTCTTATAATTTTAATATAAATTATTTATGTTAATCATAATAAATATATTATATTTAATTTTAAATAAAAAATATATAATATAATATAAAAATATATTTTTTTAAAAAATAATTAATTAATATTATATTTTTTATAAAATAATTTTAAATTATTTTATAAAATATCATTCAAATATTTATTTTAAAAAATGTATATATTATTTTATAAAAAACTTATTGACGTAAATTATTTATTTACGTATATTATATTTAATATTTTATTTTTAAAATTAAAATTAATGGCTACGTAGCTCAGTTGGTTAGAGCACATTACTCATAATGATGAGGTCACAGGTTCAAATCCTGTCGTAGCCTTTATATTTCACACGGGAGTGGCGAAATAGGTAGACGCACCAGATTTAGGGTCTGGAACCTTTAGGTATACGAGTTCAACTCTCGTCTCCCGTACTATTTATTATTACAATATTAATATAAATAAATTGTTAATGGGGTATAGCCAAATGGTAAGGCACCGGTTTTTGATACCGGCATGTCCTGGTTCGAATCCAGGTACCCCAGTTATATATTTAATCAAAAAATAAAATATTATTTTAATTTTATAAATAGAGTATAAAAATAAATGATATTAGATTTACAAATTGCTTGTAAAAACAAAAAAAATATTCCAAATATAATTATGTTTAATCAATGGTTAAAAATTATATTTTTTAAAAAATTTAAAAAAAATAAAATATTAACAATACGCTTAGTAGATAAAATTGAAAGTAAAAAATTAAATTTAATTTATTGTAAAAAAAATAAACCAACTAATATATTATCTTTTCCATTTAAACCATTATATAATATTACCATTCCATTATTAGGTGATTTAATCATTTGTAAACAAATAGTAATAAAAGAAGCTTATAAACAAAAAAAAAAATTGAAGCACATTGGGCACATATGGTAGTACATGGTAGTCTTCATCTTTTAGGATATGATCACATTAAAAAAAGTAAAGCAAAAATAATGGAAAATTATGAAATAAAAATAATGCATAAATTAGGATATTCTAATCCATATTTAATATAAAAATAAAAAATAATATCAAATATAAAAGCAAATTATATTGATATTTATTAATTTTAATATAAATGATATTAATTAAAACATAATGAATGATAACTATTCATCTAGTAATAATTATCCTAAAAAAGGATTTTTTACTTTAATTCTTAATCAATTGTTTCATGGTGAACCAAAAAACCGTAATGATCTTGTAGAATTAATACGTGATTCTGAACAAAATGATTTAATTGATTTAGATACTAGAGATATGCTAGAAGGTGTAATGGATATCACTGAACAACGTGTACGTGATATTATGATTCCACGTTCTCAAATGATAACCTTAAAATATAATCAAAAACTTGAAACTTGTTTAGATATAATAATAAAATCAGCTCATTCAAGATTTCCAGTTATTAGTGAAGATAAAGATCATATTAAAGGAATATTAATGGCTAAAGATCTTTTATCATTTATGAGAAAAAATTATGAATCATTTAATATTAATAAAATTCTAAGACCAGTAACAATAGTTCCAGAAAGTAAACGTGTTGATCAAATGTTAAAAGAATTTCGTTTACAACGATATCATATGGCATTAATTATTGATGAATTTGGTGGTATATCTGGATTAGTAACTATTGAAGATATTTTAGAATTAATTGTAGGAAAAATAGAAGATGAATATGATAATAAAAAAGATTTTTATATTAGACAAATAAATAAAAATATTTATACTGTACATGCATTATTATTAATCGAAGATTTTAATAAATTTTTTCATACTAATTTTAATAATGATGAAGTAGATACTATTGGTGGGTTAGTTATGCAAGCATTTGGTCGTTTACCTACACGTGGAGAAATTATTGAAATAGAAGAATTTATATTTAAAATTACAATAGCTGATAGTCGACGTATTATTCAAGTTCATATAAATATTCCAGATAATTTTCCAATTCCTAAATTAGAAAAAATAATTTCACATGAATAAATTTTTATACTATCAATATAAAAAAATTCATATTGTTATAGCAATTTTATTCGGAAGTATTGGTACATTATCATTTTCTCCTTATAATATTTGGCCGGTATCTATTATTTCATTATTTGGTTTATTAATAATAAGTATAAATCGTACTATCATACAATCTATTTTTTTAGGTTTTTTTTGGGGATTAGGATTATTTGGAACAGGGATAAATTGGATATATATTAGTATTACTAATTTTAGTAATATACCTTTAATAATTAATATTTTAATTATTACATTATTTATTATTTATTTATCATTATATAGTGGATTATTTTTAGGATTATTAACTTACTTTTCTCCTACAGTTAATTGGTTTAAATTAACAATTTTATCACCTACATTATGGCACATTACCGAATTTTTACGTGGATGGATATTTACTGGTTTTCCTTGGTTACAATTTGGGTATACTCAAATTAATGGCCCATTAAAATGTATAGCTCCATTATTAGGAGTAGATGCTATTACTTTTATATTAATGAGTATTTCAGGATTATTAGTTTATTCTATTAATAAATATTGTATAAAATCTTTAATATTTTCTATTATATTATTATTATGTCCATGGCCTTTTTGTAAATGGAATTGGTTTATTTTATTACCAAAAAAAATAGTAAATATTGCTATAGTACAAGGCAATATATCACCTTTAATAAAATGGTCAAAAAAATCTTTAATAGATATATTACAAATATATTTTAATAAAACTATTCCTTATATAGGAAAAGCATCAATAATTATTTGGCCAGAATCAGCAATACCAGATTATGAAAAATTTCATAAAAATTTTTTAAATGTTCTTGATAAAAAAATGCGTGAAAAAAATAGCAGTCTTATAACTGGTATAATTGATATAAATAATACTTCTCAAGGAGAAAAAATTTTTAATAGTGCTATTATTTTAGGAGAAAAAAAACCTTATAGTTATCCAACTAAAAATAGATATCATAAACATCACTTAGTGATGTTTGGTGAATTTATACCATTAAAAAATTTATTACATTCATTTATACCTATTTTTCATCTTCCGATGTCTTCATTTAATCCAGGAAATAAAATTCAAGAATCCTTACATGTTAAAAATTATAACATAACTACTACTATTTGTTATGAAATTATATTAGGTAACTACGTTCAAAATAATTTTAAACCAGATACTCATTTTTTATTAACTTTATCTAATGATGCTTGGTTTGGAAATTCTATTGGTCCATGGCAACATTTACAAATGGCTAGTATGAGAGCATTAGAATTAGGTCGTCCTTTAATACATAGTACAAATAATGGAATAACTGCTGTAATTAATGCTAATGGTGAAATTATTTCTAAAATTCCACAATTTACTAATGATGTATTAGAAATAAAAATTATTCCTACATCAGGAATCACACCTTATGCACGTTTTGGTACTATACCATTATGGATAATTATTTTTTTATTAAATATTTTTACATTAAGTTTTTTGAAATATAAAATATATTTGCTAAAAAATAATTGTTTATAAATTTATAATTTTATTTTCACATAATGTAAAAATAAATTTAATTAAAAATTATATAATATATATTATTAAAATAAAATTTTATAAAAATTATATGAAATTATTATTAATTTAAAAAAAATATTATTAATAAATTATTGTTGTAATATACTAATCCAAATTAAACCTTTTTCTATTAAATAACGTGAAAATATATTTAATGTACCATTCTTTTGATTAATTTTATATATTGAAATATAATTAGATTTCTGACCTAAAGAAATTAAAAATTTACCACTATTGTCAATGCTAAAACTACGAGGCTGTGTTTCAGTTACAACATAATCAATTATAGATAACATTTTTCCATTTAAAGAAATACTAAAACAAGTTAATATACTACTAGTACGTTCACTAGTATATAAAAAACAAGAATTTGGTGTAATATGAATATCTGATGCCCAACATATATCTAAAAAATTATTTGGCATAATCTTTAATGTGTTTATTAAATTATATTTTTTACCATTATTAGATATCATTAAAATATTTATTGTACAATTTAATTCATTAATACAATATGCATATTTACCATCAGGGTAAAATACCATATGTCGTGGTCCTGAACCAGAAATAGTATTTATAGAATTTTTAATATCACATACCCATTTATCATACATATTAAATTTAAATATATAAATACAATCTTCTGTTAAACAAGGTATTAATAAATCCATATTTAATGGATTTATATTAACAGAATGTGGTGTAATTAAATTATTAATTTGTTGAGTTAATTTTATTATCATACCATTAAATTTAATTTGATAAATATTAACACAATTACCACTATATGACGCAGAAAAAAGATACTTTCCTAATAAATCAATAGATAAATAACTTGAACTATTAATTAATGATATTGTAGAAATATAAAATAATGTTCCATTTCTTTTAATACGATAAATAATAATACCAAATATAGGTCGTACACCAACATAAAGATATTTTTTATTAGGATGTAAAACCATAGGTTGAATTGATCCTGGTGTATTTATTATTTGTAATAACAATAATAAACCAGTATCATTTAATTTCCATACATAAATTTTTTTATTTTCTGGACTAGCTATATAAATAATTTGATTCATTTTTTTCCTAAAAATTAAAATTAAATATAAATAATAATTAATTTATTTAATTTTAAAATATAATTTAAAATATATAAAAATATCATGTTATTAAAAAATATTTTAAAAATTAAAAATTCATTTTATATAAGAAAATTTTATATACAATTAACATTATATAAAATATTATATATAATTAAAATAAATTATATATATACCTTAATTATTTATTTAAAAAAATAAAAATTATATTTATAACATATATTATAATTTTATTAATATTTTACTTATTAAAATTTTATTTTAATTTAATTTTAATTTTATTAAATTCATTGAATTTGAAATAAATATTATTAATTTATTAAAAATAATATTTTAATATATTATTTAATATTTTATTATATATTTAAAATATAATTAATTATTATAAAAAATATAATATTTATTATAAATATAATTATATATTATATATAATATTTTATAAATATTATTAAAACTTAATATTTTATTTTATTAAATTCATTTCTGGAAATATACAATGATTATTGTTACTGGTGGTGCTGGTATGATTGGTAGTAATATTATTTATGAATTAAATAATAAAGGATATAATAATATTATTGTAGTAGATAATTTAAAAAATGGAATTAAATTCAACAATCTTGTTGATCTTAATATATCTGATTATATTGATAAAGATGATTTTATATTTGAAATTTTATCTAATTCTAAAATAAATAATATTGAAGTAATATTTCATCAAGGTGCATGTTCTTCAACTATGGAATGGGATGGAAAATATATAATGAATAATAATTATAAATATTCTAAACATATTCTTCATTATTGTTTAAATCATAAAATTCCCTTATTATATGCATCTTCTGCTGCTGTTTATGGTATTAATGAAAAATTTATCGAAGAACCAAAATATGAAAAACCATTAAATATTTATGGATATTCAAAACTTCTTTTTGATCAATATGTACGAAAAATACTTCCTCAATCTACTTCACAAATTTGTGGTTTTCGTTATTTTAACGTTTATGGTCCACGAGAAAACCATAAAAATAATATGGCTAGTATAGCCTTTCATATACATAAACAAATTTATAATGGAAAAAATCCAAAATTATTTTTTGGTACAAAAAATTTTAAACGTGATTTTATTTATGTTAATGATATCGCAAAAATTAATTTATGGTTTTGGGAAAATAATAAATCAGGTATTTTTAATTGTGGTACAAGTAAAGCAGAAAGTTTTCAAATAATTGCTAATACAATAATAGATTTTTATAAAAAAGGTGAAATTGAATTTATTAAGTTTCCCAAAAATATTAAAAAATATTATCAAACATATACTCAAGCTAATATTACTAAATTACGAAATATTGGTTGTAATATATCTTTTAAAACACTATCTCAAGGAATAAAAGAATATATGACTTGGTTAAAATATCATTACACAAACTAAAATATGAAAATATTAATTATTGGTCCATCATGGATTGGTGATATGATGATATCACAAAGTCTGTATCGAACTTTAAAAAATAAATATCCAGATGCATTAATTGATGTAATGACAGTAACTTGGTGTAAAGAACTATTAATACGTATGTCAGAAATAAATAAAATTTTATTAATGCCTTTAGGTCATAATATTTTAAATATTAAAAAAAGATGGAATATTGGTTATTCACTTCGTTCTAATAAATATGATCGTTCTTATATATTACCCAATTCTTTTAAATCTGCATTAATACCATTTTTTGCTAATATTCCAAAACGTATAGGTTGGCGTGGTGAAATGCGTTATGGTCTTATAAACGATATTCGTATATTAAATAAAATTGCATTTCCATTAATGATACATCGTTATTGTGCTTTAAGTTATAATAAAATAGATGTTAAATGTTCTGAAGATATACCTAAACCATTATTATTACCAAAAATAAAAGTTACAAAAGAAGAAATTGCTAAAATAATTAATATATTTAATATTAATACTAATAAACCAATTATTGGTTTTTGTCCAGGTTCCGAATTTGGACCGGCAAAATGTTGGCCATATTATCATTATGTTACATTAGCAGAAATATTAATAAAAAAAGGTTATCAAATTATACTTCTAGGTTCTATAAAAGATAATTTAACTGGTAATAAAATTTATATAAATATTAAAAAAAATATGCAATATTTTTGTTTAAATTTAATTGGTAAAACTAGATTAGAAGAAGCAATAATTATTATTGCTTACTGTAAAATAATAATTAGTAATGATTCTGGTTTAATGCATATTGCTGCTGCTTTACAAAAACCATTAATAGCTTTATATGGACCTAGTAGCCCACAATTTACACCACCTTTATCCCATAATGCAAAAATTATTCGTTTAATTAAAGGTTATCAAAAGATACGTAAAGGAAATCAAAATTATGGTTATCATCAAAGTATGATTAATATTCATCCTCAACAAGTATTAGAAATATTAATACCATTATTAACTATAATTTAATATAAATATGAAAGTATTAATTATTAAAATTTCTTCTATGGGAGATATACTTCATACATTCCCGGCTTTAACAGATGCAATGAAAGCTATTCCTAATATTTCTTTTGATTGGATAGTAGAAGAATGTTTTAATCAAATACCTACTTGGCATCCAGCTGTAAATAATGTAATTATAGTAGCTTTTCGTCGCTGGAAAAAAAATTGGTTTAATAGTTTAGTAAGAAAACAAAGAAATAATTTTAAAAATAAAATACAATCAAATCATTATGATGTAATAATTGATGCACAAGGATTAATTAAAAGCTCTATTTTAATTACTCGACTTACTAAAGGTTATAAACATGGTTATAATTATAATACCATTCGTGAACCATTTGCTAGTTTTTTTTATAATTATAAACATAATGTTAATAAACAACAACATGCTGTAGAACGTATACGTGAATTATTTTCTAAAAGTTTATATTATTCTAAACCAAATAATTATGGAAATTATTCTATTAATAAACAATTATTTTTTAATTTACAAAAAAAAGATACTAAACAATATTTAGTATTTTTACATAGTACCACTCGTTCTAATAAACATTGGCCTGAAAAAAATTGGAGAGATCTTATAAAATTAACTATGAATCATAAAATAAAAATTAAATTAATTTGGAATTCTATAAATGAATATAAAAGATCTCAAAGATTAGCATATGGATTTCCTCATGTTGAAATTTTACCAAAACTTACATTAAAATATATTGCTAATATATTATTAAATGCTAAAAGCATAGTATCAGTAGATACTGGATTAAGTCATCTAAGTGCTGCATTAAATAAACCTAATATTACATTATTTGGACCAACAAATCCTAAATTTATAGGTGGATATGGTCAAAATCAATATCCTTGTCTTCCATTAATAGGAAATAATATGAAAAATATTAGTGCTCAACAAGTATATCAACTTTTACAAAAAATAAATATATTTTAACTTTATTTTATTAAAATTTTATGATATTAAATAATATAATACTGAGTATTATTATAACAACACAAAATTGTGAAACTTATATAGAAAAAACATTATCTACTTTATTAAATTCACTTTCTAGTTTAAAAAATGGTTATGAAATTATATTAATTAATGATACTTCTATTGATAAAACAACAAAAATATTAAAAAAATTTACTAAAAATCATATAAATTTCACATATTTATTTCAAGTTAATTTTAAAAATATTGGTAAAGTTAGAAATTTTGCTATTAAAAAATGTTCAGGTAATTATATTACTATGATCGATGGTGATGATTTACTTGTAAAAGATGCATTATACGATATAATAAAATTTTTAATAATTTTTAAACCAGATTTATTACTTACTAAACTTTATGAAATTTATAAACGTAATAAAATAAATATTTCATGGAATAATTTAAATTTAAAATATTTATCACAATCACAAACAATTAAAAAATTTTTAATACATAAAGATATACAAGCTCATTTTATCGGTCAATTTATTAAAAGAAAAATATTAATTAAACATCCTTTTCCTACATTTTGTTGCTATGAAGATTCTTATCTTTTTCCAATTATTTTAATTCATTGTTATTCTATTTATTATTCTTATAATAGTTATTATCTTTATTTTAAACATAAAAATAGTTTATCAAATAAAATTAATTATAAAAAAATAAAATTACTTATTATAGCCACTCAAAAAATGGAAAATATATTTAATAAAAAATATCATAATTTAATTTCTTGTCATTGGATAAATATATTTGAACGTTATAATAAAAAAATATATAATACAATTTATTATCCAATGATAATAAAAAAAATAAATAAAATTAATTATATTTCTTTTTTATTAGATCCTAGTATTCGTTTAAGTTTTAAAAAAAAATATCTTAAAATAAAAAAATGGAAAATAATTTAAATTATACTTTAATTAAAAAAATAATAAAATTAAAATTAACAATTAAAGATCATTTGTATCAAATACATAATATTCAATATACATATAAAAAATATCATATTGCATTTGGTGTAGATAAAAATTTTATTAATCATCTTTGTATTACTATTCGTTCAATAATTAATCATACACATACAGATTCACTCAATTTTCATATTATTACTAACAAAAAAAAAATTAATATAATAAATAAATTATTTTTTCTTATTTCTGGAACTATACATAATATATATATATATCAGATTCCTGATATATTTTTTAATAAATTACCTACAACTCATTTTTTTACTAAAGCAATTTATTATAGATTATTAGCTCCTTATTTAATTTCAAATGAATCTATAATATTGTATTTAGATTCTGATATTATTTGTTTAAATTCTTTTAGTAATTTTTATAATAGTATATTAAATTCTAAAAAAATTGCTTTTGTTGTTAGTGAAGAAAAAAATTTAGAACCTATTTTAGCTAAAAATATAAATTTAAAAGGATTAAAATATTTTAATTCAGGTATGATTTTAATAAACATAAAAAAATGGTTAAAAGAAGATATTAGTAATAAAACAATTTTAATATTAAAATCTAAGGGTGATAAATTAAAATATATGGATCAAGATGCATTAAATATAATCCTTGAAAATAAAATTAAATTTGTTAATAAAAAATATAATTTTATAATTATGTTAAATAATAAAAAAAATAATTTTACAAATATATCATTAATTAATGCTATATTTTTACATTATGCAGGTATAGATAAACCATGGCAAAAATGGAATATACAAAAAATTACTAAATTTTATACAAATATTTATTATAATTCTCCATGGTTATCTTATAATTTAGATCTTCCAAAAAATAATATACAAACAAAAAAAATGTATAAAATAATGTTTTATAAAAAAAAGTATTTATCTTTTATTTTTTGGTATTTATTTTATTTAAAATTTTTTTATAATGACATATTTAATAAAATATTAAATATATTTAATCATAAAAATCATAAAAAATTATAAATTAATAATATTTAAGTATAATTTTTGTAATTTTAATTGATGTTCTTTATAAAATAAAAGACGAGAACGTTCTTTAGAAATTACATGTTTGGGTGCATATTCTAAAAAATTAGAAATAGATAATTTTTTATTAATTAATTCAATTTTAAGATTTAATTTATGTATTTCTTTTGATAATCGTAAAATTTCCTTTTCTTTATTTATTACACCAATCATAGGAAATAATAATTCTATATCATCAATAAATTTAACAATAGAAAATGGAACTATATCATTTATTGATAATAATACAATAGATTGAATATTTGCTATATATATAATGAGTTTTTTATTTTTTTGTATACATTTCTGAATTTCAACATTATTAGTACGTAAAAATACTTTTAATAATATATTTGGTAAAATATTAATTTCAGTTTTAATATTACGTATAGCAATAATTATTTTTTTAACTAATTCTAAATCATTAATAGCGTTAATATCTTGAAGTTTTGAATTATATTTTGGAAAAGGTTGTAACATAATAGTATTAATTTTATTAAAATTTTTATCAAAATTAATTAAAGGTTTAATATGTAACCAAATATTTTCTGTAATAAATGGAATTATAGGATGCGCTAATCTCAATAATACTTCTAACACATTCACCAATGTATGAAAGGTACCATATTTTTCTAATGTATTACCATGAATAATTATAAATTTAGTTAATTCTATATACCAATCACAAAATTGATTCCAAGTAAATTCATATAAAATATTTGCTGCTAAATCAAAACGATAAGTATCTAATGCTTGACAATAATCTTTAATAGTATTATTTAATTTTATTAAAATCCAACGATCTGATAAAGATAAAATTTTTGTAGAATGATTAAAATCATGTTCTTTATTTTTAGTATGTATTAATATAAATCTACTTGCATTCCATAATTTATTACAAAAATTACGATAACCTTCTAAACGTTTCATATCCCAATAAATATCACGACCACTTGAAGCTATTGCGGAAAAAGTAAAACGTAAAGCATCAACACCATACGCTTTAATACCCTTAGGAAATTGTTTTTTTGTACGTTCATAAATTTTTTTTGATAAATGTGGTTGTATTATATTTTTAATTCTTTTTTCTAAAAGATTTTCTAATGAAATACCATCAATTATATCAATAGGATCAATTACATTACCTTTAGATTTAGACATTTTTTTGCCTTCATCATCACGAACTAAACCAGTCATATAAACTGTATGAAATGGTATTTGAGGTTTTCCAAATTCATCTTTAATAAAATACATAGTTAACATAATCATACGTGCAATCCAAAAAAAAATAATATCAAAACCACTAATAATTACATTAGTTGGATGAAAAATTTTTAATTCATTATTTTTTTTGGGCCAACCTAAAGTAGAAAATGTCCAAATACTAGAAGAAAACCAAGTATCTAATACATCTTCATCTTGAGTTAATACTAAATCATTAGATAAATTATATAAACATCTAATTTCTTTTTCATTATGACCTACATAAACTTTACCATTTGTATCATACCATGCTGGTATACGATGACCCCACCATAACTGACGTGAAATACACCAATCTTTAATATTATTCATCCATGTAAAATACATTTTTTTATATTGTTTTGGAATAAACTTAATCTTATCTTTTTTAACTGCTTCAATTGCTACTTTTGATAAAGGTAAAGTACGTATATACCATTGATTCGTTAGCATAGGTTCAATTATTACATTACTACGATCACCATAAGGTACTGTTATTTTATGTTGTTTAATTGAATCTAATAAACCTAAATTTTTAAAATCTTGAATAACTTTATTACGTGCTAATAAACAACTCATACCATGATATTCAACTGGAATTTTATTACAATAATTAGTATAAATTTTTGTACCTAATGTATTAAATACTTCTGCTACTTTACGAATTACACCATTAAAAGTTAAAATGTTAATCATTGGTAAATGATGACGTTTAGCAACTTCATAATCATTAAAATCATGTGCTGGTGTAATTTTTACACAACCAGTACCTTTTTCCATATTAGCATGTGTATCTCCTATAATTTTTATATAACGACCAACTAAAGGTAAAATAATTTCTTTACCAATTAAATTATTATAACGTAAATCTTTCGGATTTACAGCTACTCCAATATCACCAAAAATAGTTTCAGGACGAGTAGTAGCTACTACTATATAATTTTTACCTTCAATAGTTTTAATACCATTAGATAATGGATAACGTAAATACCACATAAAGCCTTGAGATTCACGATATTCTACTTCTAAATCAGAAATTACAGTATTTAATTTTGGATCCCAATTTACTAAATATTTACCTCGATAAATTAAATCATCTTGATATAAACGAACAAATACTTCACGTACTGCATTAGATAAACCTTCATCCATTGTAAAACGTTCACGATCCCAATCAATAGAATTTCCTAAACGACGCATTTGATAATTAATAATATTTTTAGATTTATCTTTCCAATTTAAAATTTTTTTAATAAAATCATCACGACTATAATTATAACGAGTTTTACCTTTTTCTTTAAAAATCTTACGTTCTACTGCTATTTGTGTTGCAATACCTGCATGATCAGTACCAGTTTGCCATAAAGTATTTTTACCCTGCATTCGTTGATAACGAATTAAAATATCTATAATAGTATGCTGAAATGCATGACCCATATGCAAACTTCCAGTCACATTAGGTGGTGGAATCATAATGCAAAAACTTTCTTTATTAAAATCACCATTAGGTTTAAAATAACCCATTTTTTCCCAATAACTATATAGTTTTTTTTCAATTTTATTTGGTATATATGTAAGATCAAATTGATTTTGTATATTTTCCATTTTATATTTTATTCAATAAATTTTATATAATTAAATTTAACATAATTTAATTATATATTTAACAAATTTGTAAAGTATTTTAAAATTTTATAAAATAAATAATATTTATAATTATTATCTTAATGTTAAAAAATTTATATAAATATTACATTAAAAAATATATATTTTATAATAAAAAAAATTACATAATATATTATATATATATTTTATATATGTATTTAAAAACAAATTTAAATATTAATTATTTATAATAATTAATATTAATTTGAATTATAACATTTATTTTAATTAAAAATATAAAATATTTATATATATAAAATATGATTTCACTATAAAACAAAATATAAAAACTATTAATTTTAAATTATTTATTTTATTTAAATAATTTAAATTATTTAAATTATTATTTGTAAGATAATATAAATTTTACATTAAAATATTTTATAATTTATATAAAATATAAAATATATATTTTAAAACTTTATCATATTAATATATTAAATAAAATTTATTATAATATTTATTATAAAATAAAAAATTTTAAATAAAAAATAAATTATAATTATTATAATATATTTAAAATTCTTCATAAATTAATTAAAAATTTAAATTATTATAAAATTAATTTTTTCATAATACGTTCATACATAAGACTAAGTATTTGTAAATCAGAAATACTTACACATTCATTAATTTTATGAATAGTAGAATTTACTGGTCCTAATTCTAAAACTTGTGAACAAATAGTAGAAATAAAACGACCATCAGAAGTACCACCAGAAGTTGATAACTGAGGAGTTAATTTAGAATAATGTTCTACTGTATCAATTACAGTATTAATTAATATTCCACATTTAGTAATAAAAGGTTGACCAGACAGATACCATTTAATGGTATAATTTATTTTTTTATATTGAAGTAATGATTCTATACGATCTTTTATAAATACATCAGTTATTTCAGAACTAAATCTAAAATTAAATTGAACTAATAATTCATTAGGAGTAATATTATTTACTCCAATACCAGATTGAATATTAACAATCTGCATACTAGTTGGAGGAAAATATTTATTACCATAATCCCATTTAATTAAAATTAATTCATTTAAAATTGGTATTATACGATGTATTGGATTATCTATTAAATCCGGATAAGCTACATGACCTTGAATCCCATAAATACATACATTGGCTGTAATTGATCCACGACGACCATTTTTTATAACATCACCAATGTATTTAGTACTAGAAGGTTCACCTATTATGCAATAATCTAATTGTTCATTTCTCATTTTTAATGTTTCTATTACTTTTACTGTACCATTTATAGCATGAGATTCTTCATCAGAAGTAATAATAAAAGCTAATCTATTTTTATAATCTTTATTATAAAAAACAAATCTTTCTGCAGCTACTATCATTGCTGCTAACGATCCTTTCATATCAGCAGCTCCTCGACCATATAACATACCATTATGTATAGTAGGTTTAAATGGAGGAGTATTCCAAAATTTCTGATTACCACTAGGAACTACATCAGTATGACCAGCAAAAACTAATGTTTTACCTGTACCACGCCAAGCCCATAAATTTTGTGTATCACCAAAATTTAATTTTTCAATAGTAAAACCAATAGAATATAAATGCTCTATTATTATTTCTTGACATCCTTTATCATTTGGACTAATAGAAGGACATCTTATTAATTGTTTAGCTAATTTAATAATAGGACAAATCATATAATAACCTTAAAAATAAATTATAAAAAAACTATTTATAATTAAAATTTAAATATTATAAATAACTAATAAATATTTAATATTAAATAAATTTATATTATTTAATAATTATTATAAAATAATTAAATATTTTTATAAAATTATAAATTATATTTTTAATTTTATATTTTCATAAATTTAAATTTATATATAATAATTTTAATATTTTTAAAATATTATTTAAATAAAAATACATAAAAATAACAATTTTAAATATTATAAAATAAATATTTATAATTAAATTTTTTTAAAAAATAATGATAATATATATTTAAATATTAAATACTATTATTAACATAATAACTTTAATACATTAAATTAAATTAATATCAATATTCATAAATATTAAAATATATAAAAATATTTTTAAATATCAAATTTTACTTTTTATGTGTAATAATTTTACATTTAATTTATATATCTAAAAAAAATAATTTAATTTAATTTACATTCAGTATTATTATTAATAATAATTTATATTATATTTATAATAAATAATAATTTAAAATTTATTTAAATAAATTTTAAATAATTTATTATAATAAAAATATTTAATAAAATTATATTATTAAACAATATTAATATTAAAGATAAAATATGTTTGACATTAATAAAATAAAAAATCAAATTAAAAAACTATCTAAAAAAATTTCTATTTTAATAAAAATTTTAAATTATAATACTAAAATAGAAGATTTAAAAAAAATAAATACCAAATTAAAAGAACCAAATATTTGGAATACACCTAACTATGCTCAAAAACTTGGAAAAAAACGTGCAATACTAGAAACTATTATTTCAACTATTAATAAATTATTACAGGATAAGAAAGATATTAATGATTTATTTGAATTAGTATTAGAAGAAAAAAATATAGAATTTTTTAATGAAATAAACATAAAAATACATCAACTTACAATACAATTAAAACAATTAGAATTTCAAAATATGTTTTCTGGTAAATATGATAATTCTAACTGTTATTTAGATATTAAATCTGGTTCAGGTGGAATAGAATCACAAGATTGGACTAATATGTTACTAAGAATGTATTTAAAATGGGCTGAAACTAAAAATTTTAAAATCACTATAATAGAAGAATCCAATGGTGATATTATAGGATTAAAATCTATAACTATTAAAATTACAGGTAATTATGTATTTGGTTGGTTAAAAAATGAAACTGGTATACATCGTTTAGTTCGAAAAAGTCCATTTGATTCTAATAAACGTCGTCATACTTCATTTAGTTCAGTTTTTATTTATCCAGAAATAAATGATAATATTAATATTAAAATTAATCCAATAGATTTACGTATAGATGTTTATCGTTCATCTGGAGCAGGTGGTCAGCACGTAAATAAAACTGAATCAGCAGTAAGAATTACTCATTTACCAACAAATACTGTAGTACAATGTCAAAATAATCGTTCTCAACATAAAAATAAAGAACACGCATTAAAACAATTATATGCTAAACTTTATGAACTAAACATACAAAAAAAAAATCTTAATAAAAAAATTATAGAAGATAATAAATCTGATATTTGTTGGGGAAATCAAATTCGCTCTTATATACTTGATGACTCTCGTATTAAAGATTTACGTACAAATCTTGAAACCAATAATATACAAGAAGTACTAAATGGAAATATAGATGAATTTCTTATAGCTAATTTAAAATATAATTTATAAATATTTTAATATATTAATTTTTTATTTTTATAAAAATAAAATATCTTTTAATATTTAAATAATATTTATATTAAAATAAGACTATTTACTTACTGTAATAGTAATAATATTATAATTTCACATTAATAAAATATTATAAAAATAAAAAACTATTTAAAAAAATAAAATATACCTTTAATAAAAAAAATAAAACTAAATTAAATTATTAAAATATATAGGAAATTAAGATGTCTGAACAATCAATACATAATGTCAATCAATTATTAAATATTAATAATGAATTAAAATTTCGTCGTAAAAAATTAACTAATTTACGTAAAAAGGGAATAGCATTTCCAAATACTTTTCGACCAAATATTACTTCTGATATCATATATCTAAATTATAATAAAAAAAATAATCAAGAATTAAAACATTTAAATATTAAAGTTATAGTTTCTGGACGCATCATTAGTTGTAGAATAATGGGTAAAGTATCTTTTGTAACATTACAAGATATAGGTGGACGTATCCAATTATATATTACACAAAATAAATTAACAAAAGATGTTTATATTAAACAATTTAAAGAATGGGATTTAGGTGATATTATTGGTGCACATGGTATATTATTTAAAACTAAAACAGGAGAATTATCAATTAATTGTATTAAATTATGTTTAATTACAAAAGCTTTACGACCATTACCTAATAAATTTAATGGTCTTGTTAATAAAGAAATACAATACAGAAAACGTTATTTAGATTTAATTGTTAATGAAAAATCTCGTAAAATTTTTAAAATTCGTTCACAAATTATAACATTAATTCGTAATTTTATGATAGAAAATAATTTTATGGAAGTAGAAACTCCAATAATGCAAATTATTCCAGGTGGTGCTTCTGCTCGTCCATTTATTACTCATCACAATACATTAAATATTGATATGTATTTACGTGTTTCACCTGAATTATACTTAAAACGTTTAGTAATTGGTGGTTTTGAACGGGTATTTGAAATTAATCGTATTTTTCGCAATGAAGGTACTTCAACACGTCATAATCCAGAATTTAGTATGATAGAACTTTATATGGCTTATGCAGATTATTATGATTTAATGAAATTTACTGAATCATTATTTCGTATACTTACTACTAAAATTTTAGGTACTAATCTAGTACAATATAATAATACTATATTAAATTTTAAAAAACCATTTGAAATTTTATCTATGAAAGAAGCAATAAAAAAATATCGATTAGAAACTAATCTATCTGATTTATTAGAAATAAAAAAAACAATAAATATCGCTCAATCTGTAGGAATAACAATTCAAAAAAATTGGGGTTTAGGTCGTATAATAACAGAAATTTTTGAAAAAGTAGTAGAAAATAAATTAATTCAACCAACTTTTATTACTGAATATCCTACAGAAGTTTCTCCACTTGCTCGAAAAAATGATACAAATCCAGAAATAACTGATCGATTTGAATTATTTATTGGAGGTCAAGAAATTGGTAATGGTTTTTCAGAATTAAATGATTCTGAAGATCAAGCAAAACGTTTTTATAACCAATTGAGTTTAAAAAATTCCAATAATAATGAATGGATGTTTTTTGATGAAGATTATATTACTGCTTTAGAATATGGTTTACCACCTACAGCAGGTTTAGGTATGGGTATTGATCGTATAGTTATGATTCTTACTAACACATCTACAATTAAAGATGTTATTCTTTTTCCGACTATGAAACCAGAAAAATAAAAAATTAATATTTTAATAAATAAAATGATTTAATAAAAATATTATATATGATGTATTAATTATTACATATAATTATTTAATATTTTTAATATCTATAAATTATTAAATTAATATAAAATTTTATAAAATTATTTTTAATTTATTTTTATTTATCTTTATAATTATTTATTCTCGAGATAAAGCATCTACTGGACTTAAATTAGCTGCATGTCTAGCTGGGAGATAACCAAATATCATACCAATTATTGTTGAACAAATAATTCCACTTATTATAGCTATCGGTTGACAAGTAATTTTCCAATCACCTATTAAAAACCATTGTAAAGAAAAACTAATCAATAATGCTATAAATACTCCTAATATACCACCAAATAAACAAATTAATATTGCTTCAATTAAAAATTGCTGTAATACATTACTAGAACGTGCACCTACTGCCATAAGAATACCAATTTCTCGTGTACGCTCAGTAACTGATACTAACATTATATTCATTACTCCAATACCACCTACAACTAAAGAAATTATAGCTATTAACATAAGAAAAATTTGTAATGTACGTGTAGTTTTTTCTGCTACATGTACTAAACTATCCATATTATAAATAAAAAAATCTTTTTTACCGTGACGTAATATTAAAAAGTTAATTAATTTTTTTTCTACTTCTTGACTATTATATCCATCTTTAATGCGTAAAGTAATTGAATCAAAATAAGTATTACCAACTATACGATTAATCATTATATTATAAGGAATCCAAACATTTAATGTTTTATGATTTCCAAGCATAGATTTTTTTTGTTTAACAACACCTATTATTGTTAATGGCATATTTCCTACCATAATAACTTCTCCTATCACATGTTTTTTATTTGGAAAAAATTTATGTTGTGTATTAATATCAATTACTACTATTTGTGATTGAGATTGCATAATATTTATAGCAGAACCTTGAAGAAAAATCATATCATATACATTAAAAAAATGTTCTCCAATACCATTAACATTAGCTAAAACATCAATATTACCTATTCGTAATCGCATATTTCTACTTATAATAGGTGTTAATACATTAACATATGATTGTTCCTTTAATGCAATAAGATCTTCATACTTTAAAGATTGATAAAAAATAGGATTATCATTAATAAAATCCTGACCCGGATAAATATCAATTGTATTAGTACCAATAGATTTAATATCTTCTAATACTTTATTTTTTGCAGCATCACCAATTACTAAAATTAATACAACTGATAAAATACCAATAATAATACCTAACATTGTTAATGCACTACGAATTTTATGTGATTTTATTGCACGCAATGCCATAATAAATGCTTCATAAAATTGTGTTATTATTTGTTTCCATAAAGTAGTTCTAATATCTGAATTTAAAAAATTAATTTTATTTTTTACTATTTTATGTTTAAATATATCAGAGATTATTTTACCATCACAAATTTTAATAACTCGTTTAACTTGATTAGCTACCATTGAATCATGAGTAACAATAATAACTGTATGCCCTTTCTCACATAATTTTTTTAAAATATTAATCACTTCATTACTTGAATAACTATCAAGCGCACCAGCTGGTTCATCTGCTAAAATTACTTGACCACCATTCATTAATGCACGAGCAATACTGACACGTTGTTGTTGACCACCAGACAATTGATTAGGCCAATAATTAATACGTTCACTTAATCCTAATTTTTTTAATAAAAATATAGCACGTTTACGTCTTTCTATTTTACTAATCCCAGAATAAATAGCTGGTATTTCAACATTATTAATTACATTTACATATGGCAATAAATGATAACGTTGAAAAATAAAACCAAAATATTCACGACGTAATTTAGCTAAATTATCATTATTGAATATAGATATATCTTGTTTATTTACTTGATAAATACCAGAACTAGCAGTATCTAAACATCCTAAAATATTCATTAAAGTAGATTTACCAGATCCAGAAGCACCCATAATAGCTATCATTTCTCCAGATTGAATCTCTAAATTAATGTTTTTTAAAATATGTATTTTCTGATTACCTAATTTATAATTTTTACAAATATTATTTAATTCTAATAATACTGTCATTCATTATCCTTAAAACTACTATAAATATAAATAACTTTATTTTTAGTTAAGGATTATTAAAAGTATATTTATACTTAATAATTTAATACAATTATAATTGTATTAATTCTAATTATTATATTATATAAAATTAAAATAAAATTCAATATTTCTAATTTTAAAATAAAATAACAAAATGATTGTTATTAAACAATATTTAATAATTTAAATAATTTTATATATTAATTATCACGTTTAATAATAAAATTAGCTAATTCCTTTAATAATATTGTATTATAAGACTGATTTGTTAAAATATCCAATGCATCTAATGCTTCATAATATAATTCCATTATTCTTTTTTTAGAATTCTCTATACCTAATAATATAGGATAAGTATTTTTTTTAGATTGCTTATCTAAACCTTGATATTTACCAGTTTTTTTACTTTTTCCGATAATATCTAAAATATCATCTTGTATTTGAAATGCTAAACCAATTGCAGAAGCATAACGATTAAGAATTGGTAATATTATACGACCAGATTCACCAGCAGATAAAGTACCAAGATGAACAGCTGCAGAAATTAAAGAACCAGTTTTATAATTATAAATTTGTTCTAATTTTTTTATATCAATTTTTTTATTTAAACAATTTAAATCCATAAATTGACCTAAACACATACCAGATATTCCAGAAGCTTTTGCTAATATAGAAATCATTAATAATCTATCATCTAAAACTACATTTGGCATTATAGCATTAGATAAAATAGAAAAAGCTAACGTTTGTAATGCATCTCCTGCAAGAATTGCATTTGCTTCACCAAATTTAATATGACAAGTTTCTTTTCCTCTACGTAAATTATTATTATCCATAGATGGTAAATCATCATGAATTAAAGAATAAGCATGAATACATTCAATAGCAGCTGCTGGTGCATCTAAATTATTTTTACTAATATCAAACATTTGCCCGATAATATATACTAATAATGGACGAAAACGTTTACCACTAAAAAGTGTGCTATATCTCATAGCAGAAATTAAATTATTTTCATTACATGGTAATGACATCATAAACTTTAATAATACATTATTTATACGTTTTTGAAATTCTGTAAATGTATCAAAAAAATTAATAGATTGAATAATTTTTAACATATTTATTACTCTATTTTATGTTATTAATAATAAATTTTAAAATTATGTTTTTTTTATAAAATATTAAATATATAAATATTTAAATTTATTGATTATATATTATCAATAATAAAATTAAATTTATTTATAATACATAAATTTTTAAAATTGATTGTATTAATTAATATATAAAATATTTAAAATAATATTATTAATATTTAATCAAATCATTATAAATTATTAAATATTTAATAATTTATAATGATTTCTTTAAAAATTTAATAAAATTATATAAATTAAAAAATTAAATATTAAATTTATTTAATATAAAATTAATATTTAATATAATTATATATTCTATAAAATAATTATAATATTTTTATTTATAAAAAACATTTAATAAAATTATTATTACTATATAATATATAAAATATTTAATAATATATTATTTAATTTAATTTTTATAAAATATCAATAAATATTAAAATTTAATACATTACAATTAACTATTAATTTATCTTATAATATAAAATATTTAAATTAAAATATATATTAATGTAATTATATAATAATATAGTAGACTTATATTTTAATTATGAGATAATGGAATTATAGTGGTAAAAAAAGATTATATAAACCATAAAAAATATATAAAAAATAATAAAAAATATTCTAATAAAAACAAAATTAATATTTTAAATTTTATTAAAAATAATATTTTTTTAATTTTAATATCATTAATATTTTTTATATGTAGTTTTTATTATATTATACATTATAAAATAGAAAAAATTCCATTATCATCAATACAAAATAATAATTTAAGTAATAATTTACCTCAAAAACCAAAAGAACGTTGGAAATATATTAAAGAATTAGAAAAACAACAAATTAATTTATATATTTCATATAATATTATTTTAAATTATACAATACATACTAAAAAATTAATATAAAATAAAATTTTTATATATTATTTAAAATAATTAAAATTAATATTTAATAACATTTTAAAAATAAAATTTAATACTATATATATATTAAATAAAAAAAATAATTTATATTTAATATTTATTTAAAAAATAATAATAAAATTAAATAAATTAAAAAATAATATAAAATAAAATATAAAAAAAATTTTATAAATTATTCATAAAATTAAATTTATTTGTTATAATTTAATTTTCAAAATAAAAATTATATATAAATTATAAACAATAAAATATTTATATTTTTTTAATTATAATATAAATTATAAAATAATAAAAAAAAATATAATTAATATTATTAATATTAATATTTTTAAATTTTATTTTTTATAAAATTTTTAGGGTTGAAAATTTTTAATTTTCCCCCATTTAATAATTTTAATATGCTTCATAGTCTCTATAATAATTAGAGATATGAAGATTTTTTTCTGTCTTTAATCAGGATTTGCTTGTGACAACAATAATTAGTGTTCGCCGACACAACCAAGTAGTAATCGGAGGTGATGGTCAAGCTACATTAGGCAATACAGTAATGAAAAGCAATGTCAAAAAAGTACGTCGCTTATATAAAAATAAGGTCATTGCTGGTTTTGCTGGCGGAACCTCTGACGCTTTTACACTTTTTGAATTGTTTGAGCAAAAACTGGAAACGCATCAAGGTCACTTAATAAAATCTGCTGTAGAATTAGCAAAAGATTGGCGTACTGATCGTATATTACGTAAACTAGAAGCATTACTAGCTGTAGTTGATAAACAAGCTTCATTAATTATTACTGGAAATGGTGATGTTATTCAACCTGAAAATGATTTAATTGCTATTGGTTCTGGTAGTCCATACGCCCAAGCAGCAGCTAAAGCATTATTAGAAAATACTAAATTAAATGCTCGTGAAATTGTTAATAAAGCTCTTAAGATTGCCGGAGATATTTGTATATATACTAATCATTTTTATACTATTGAAGAATTACCATCTAAAGCGTAAGGATCAAATACCATGTCTGAAATGACTCCGCGCGAAATTGTCAATAAACTTAATAAATACATTATTGGTCAAGATAAAGCTAAACGTGCTGTTGCTATTGCTCTACGTAATCGATGGCGTAGAATACAACTTAATAAGTTATTACGTAATGAAATAACACCAAAAAATATTTTAATGATCGGACCAACTGGTGTGGGTAAAACAGAAATTGCACGTCGTCTAGCAAAATTAGCTAATGCACCATTTATTAAAGTTGAAGCAACAAAATTTACTGAAGTAGGTTATGTAGGTAAAGAAGTAGATTCAATTATTAGAGATTTAACAGATATTGCAATTAAAATGATACGTATTCAATCAATTAAAAATAATCGTACTCATGCAGAAGAATTAGCTGAAGAACGAATTCTTGATGCATTAATTCCTCCAGCTAAAAATAATTGGGGTCAATTAGAAGAAAATAAAGAACCATCAGCTACTCGTCAAGCATTTCGTAAAAAATTACGAGAAGGTCATTTAGATGAAAAAGAATTAGAACTTGATTTAGCTGTTGCTCCAATAAGTGTTGAAATTATGGCACCTCCTGGAATGGAGGAAATGACTAATCAATTACAATCAATGTTTCAAAATTTAAGTGGACAAAAACAAAAATCACGTAAATTAAAAATTAAAGAAGCTTTTAAATTATTAGTAGAAGAAGAAGCTAATAAATTAATAAACCAAGAAGAACTAAAAGAAAAAGCAATTACAGCAGTAGAACAACATGGTATTGTATTTATTGATGAAATTGATAAAATTTGTAAACGTGGTAGTCAAAATTCTGGACCAGATGTATCACGTGAAGGTGTACAACGTGATTTATTACCATTAGTAGAAGGTTGTACAATTTCAACTAAACATGGTATGGTAAAAACTGATTATATTTTATTTATTGCATCTGGAGCATTTCAAACCGCTAATCCTTCAGATTTAATTCCGGAATTACAGGGGAGATTACCTATTTGTGTTGAATTACAAGCATTAACTACTGAAGATTTTGAACGAATTTTAACAGAACCTAATGCTTCATTAACAGAACAATATAAAGCACTTTTAGGTACTGAAGGTATTAACATAGAATTTACTTCTACTGGTATTCGTTATATTGCTGAAACAGCATGGCAAGTAAATGAAAATAAAGAAAATATCGGTGCACGACGTTTACATACTATATTAGAGCATGTAATGGAAGATATTTCTTATGATGCAAGTGAAGTTAATAATAAAAATATTATCATTGATAAAGAATATGTATCTAATCATTTAAACACATTAATTAAAGATGAAGATTTAAGTCGTTTTATTTTATAAATATTTAATATTATTATATTATTAATTATTTATGTGAGAGGTCATTAACCTCTCACAATTATTTTTAGTAAAATTTAAATAAATAAATTTTAATATTTTAAATTTAATATTTATAATAATAAAATATAAATTTTATCGTATTTAATTTACATTTTATTATTATTTTTTATTAATTAAATAAATTTAATTAATAAAAAAAATAAAAATTAATTAATTATCATTGATAACATTGAATTAATATCATTAATTTTACAAGTAGCATCTATTTTATGATATTTAATATTATTTATTTTAGCTTCTTGGCGATAATAAAAAATAAGTGGTATAGTTCTTTGATGATATTCAAATAAACGTTTTTGTATAGTTATTTCTTGATCATCTTGTCTAATACTTAAATTTTCACCAGTGATATCATCTTTATTTATTATTTTTGGTGGATTAAATTTTATATGATATATACGACCAGAAGGAATATGTATACGACGTCCAATAATACGATTCATAACTAATGCATCAGATATTTTAAATTCTAAAACATAATCTATATTTATACCAATTTCTTTTATTGCTTTTGCTTGAAAAATAGTACGTGGAAAACCATCTAATAAAAAACCATTTTTACAATCTTTTTTTAAAATTCTATCTTTTATAAAATTAAGAATTAATTTATCATTTACTAATTTTCCAATATTTATTATTTTTTTTATTTTATTTCCTAAATTACTACCTGAATTTATAATAGAACGTAATATTTCTCCACTAGAAATTTTAGGAATACCATATTTTTTCGTAATAAAATCAGCTTGAGTACCCTTACCAGAGCCTGGTGCACCTAGTAAGATAATATTCATTAAAAATCTCCTAATTTTTATTTTTATAATTTTAAAAATTTATATTTATATAACATTTTTTAAATATTAAATTTAAATCAAATAAATATTAAAAATATAATTTTATTATATTGTATAAATAATAATAATAAAATAAATATTTTAATATTTTATTATTATTATTTTTTTTAAAAAATGAAATAAAAAATATTAATGTAAAATAATTTATTAATTTTAATAAATTATTAATCTTTTAAGATATAAAATAAAAATATATAAATTTAAATTACAAATTAATATAAATATATGTTTATTGATCAAAATGCTTTAAAAAATAAAATTTAAAATTTATAATTATATTAATATTTATTTTATTTATATAAAAATTAAATATATAAATAAATAACTTAATGATATTAAATAAAAATTTATTAAAAAATAATTTTAAATATTAACTAAATATAAATATAAACTAATATAATAAAAATTAATTTAAAAATATTTTATAATGATTAATGTTATATCTATCAAAAATTAAATAATATTAATAATTAATAAATTTAAAAAATTAAATAATATATTAAATATATTTAATTTTATATATTATAACAACAATAATATATTAAAAAATTTATTTTATAATACTTAAATTATATTTATAATACAACATTAAAAACATATATATATACTAAATATTAAAATAATATAAATATTTATTAAATATAATAAAAAATAAATATAAAATTAAAAAATATTTTATTAAAATAAAAATTAATATTAATAATTATATAATATATAATTTTTAAAAAAAACAATTACTTAAAAATATACTTAAAAATATTATTTTTTTTAAAAAATAATAAATCGTAATTTTAGTTTTATAATATACAAATTAAATCATAAAAAAATATAATAATTTATAAATTTATTAAAATTCATATTTAAATTTATACGATTAAATTTAAATATAAATTAAATAAATATATAAAAATAAAAATATTAAAAAATACTAAAATATAAAATATATAATTTATTTATATAATATTTTAATAAAATTATTAATATAAATATCAATATTATTATTTATCATTAATAATTATTAATATATTTATTATATGATTTTTTATAATATTATTATATATATTATAACATAATTAATAAATATAAATATTTTTGAAATTTTAAATAAATATAAATATTTTATTATAAAACAATTATTTTTTAAAATATTTACATTTATTTAAATTATAAATATTAATTAAACTTTATATGAATATTTACGTAAACTATACCAACCAAATAATAATATTATTCCTAATATAGGAATACTAGCAATAGTTAAAGTACCATTAGGATAATCAAAAGCCATCATAATTAAAACCATTAATAAAAAACTTAATGTTAACCAAGATGTAAATGGTGCACCAGGCATTTTAAATGAAACTTTTTTTATTTTACCAATATTAATAGCTTTACGTAAACGCATTTGACAAATAATAATAAATACCCATGAAATAATAATACCTAAAGATGCAATATTTAATACAATTTCAAATATCCATAAAGGTACTAAATAATTTAATAAAACACCAACTATATAAATACAACATGTTACTAAAATACCAACATATGGTACTTGTTGATTATTCATTTTAGACATAAACTTAGGTGCAGATCCACCTAGTGATAATGAACGTAATATACGACCTGTAGAATACAAACCAGAATTTAAACTTGATAATGCAGCTGTTAATACTACAATATTCATGATTGTACTAATATAAGGTATACCAAGTTTACTAAAAAAAGTCACAAACGGACTTTGTCCTGATTGATAAATATTCCAAGGCAAAAGTAATACAAGAAGTACTACAGAACATACATAAAATAAACTAATACGCCAAATAATATTTTTAATAGCCTTTGGTAATATCTTTTCTGGATTACAGCATTCACCTGCAGCAATACCAATCATTTCAATTCCAGCAAAAGCAAAAATTACACCTTGAATTAATACTAAAGCTGACAATAAACCATGTGGAAACATTCCACCATTCTTTGTAATTAAGTGTAATCCAATAGTATTCCCTTCTATTGGAATTCCAATTCCTAAAAATAATAAACCAATTATTAAAAATAATAATATAGCAATTACTTTAATTAATGAAAACCAAAATTCTAGTTCTGAAAACCATTTTACACCAATCATATTCATAGAAGCTACTACTCCTAAAGCACATAATGCAAATAACCATTGTGGAACTAATGTAAAAGATACCCAATAATGCATATATAATGCAACAGCTGTAATATCAGCAATACCAGTCATTGCCCAATTTAAAAAATACATCCATCCAACAACATAAGAAGCTTTCTCACCAAAAAATTCTCTAGTATAAGAAACAAAACTTCCACTAGTAGGACGATATAAAATTAACTCACCTAATGCACGTAATATAAAAAATGAAAAAAAACCACAAACGATATAAACTAATGCTAAAGCTGGTCCTGCTATTTCTAAACGAGCACCAGTACCAAGAAATAAACCAGTACCTATTGAACCACCAATAGCAATCATTTGTATTTGCCTATTACCCATATTTTTAAGATAACCATCTTCATGAATATTTAACCAATATCTATTATTTTTTTTATCATTTATAAATTTACTATATAATTGCATCATTTATCCTATCTAAATATTTAAATTTAATTATATTTCTATAAGAATAGATTATATTTTAAAGAAATAATTTATTAAACATATCAATTACAAATATATTTACTATTAAATAATAATTTAATATGTTATATTATTTAAATAAATAGAACAATCTATAATAATAGATATTATCTTTTAATTATTATTTTAATAAATATATAATATTATTTATAAATAATATTATATATTTAAAACATTTTATTAAAAATAATAATAATTTATTATTATTTAATAAAATTAATATACTTTGTAAAAATATAAATATTACAATATATTAATTTAAATAAAAATATATAAATTTTAATTTAAATTATTCTTAAAAATATAATTTTAATATAATATTTTAAACGCCCTTAGCTCAGATGGATAGAGCAACAACCTTCTAAGTTGTAGGTCATAGGTTCAAATCCTATAGGGCGTATTATTTAAATTCAATCAAAATTAAAAAAATTAATTAATATTTTTATATATTTATAATAATTTATTTAAATTATAATTCATAATTATAATATTTTTAATAACCATAAAAATAATTAAATATACTAATTATAATTCATTATTATCTAATATATTAATAAATATTTTTAATAAAATATTTATTAATATTATTTAATATTTTAATAATTTATATAAAATATTTTATTTATACAATTTTTATAAATAATTATGTATATTATATAAATAAATTTATATTTAAATTTAAATATAAATAATATAATTATTTATAAAAATAAATAAATATTTAAATAAATTTAAATTATAATTACTATATTATAATTTTATAATTATAATATATTTTTTAAATATATTTAATATTAATGAAATATTTTAATAAAATTAACTTTATTATATATTGTTAATTTATTTTTTATTAACATAAAATATTATTATTTATATATTAATAATATTTTTATTAAAACATATTTATAAATTAATTATTATATCTTTTAAATAAAATTAATAATTTTATTTAAAATTTTATTTAATATATATAATAAATAATATTTTAAATTTTATAGACAAATATATGATTAAAAATTTACGTAACATTGCTATTATTGCTCATGTTGATCATGGAAAAACAACTCTTCTTGATAAATTAATGCAACAATCTGATTCTTTTAAAAAAAATTTAAATAATATAGATCGTATCATGGATTGCAATGATTTAGAAAAAGAACGTGGTATTACAATACTTTCAAAAAATACTTCTATTAATTGGAAAAATTATCGTATTAATATTATAGATACTCCAGGTCATGCTGATTTCGGTGGTGAAGTAGAACGAGTAATGTCAATGGTAGATTCAGTATTATTAGTTGTTGATGCAATAGATGGACCTATGCCTCAAACTCGTTTTGTTACTCAAAAAGCTTTTTCTCATAATTTAAAACCTATTGTCGTAATTAATAAAATTGATCGTGATAGTGCACGTCCTGATTGGGTAATAAATCAAGTTTTTGATTTATTTATTAATCTTAATGCAAATGATGAACAACTTGATTTCCCAATTATTTATACATCTGCATTAATGGGTATAGCTGGAAATGATTATCATCATATGGCAAAAAATATGATTCCATTATATCAAGCTATTATTAATTATGTACCTGCACCGAAAGTTGAATTAGAAGCACCATTTCAAATGCAAATTTCTCAACTAGATTATAATAATTATTTAGGTGTAATTGGAATTGGCCGTATTAAACGAGGTAAAATAAAATTAAATCAATCAGTTACTGTTATTAGTAATAACAAAAAAACTCACAATAATAAAATAAGTAAAATTTTACATTATATAGGATTAGAATATATTGAATCTAATTTTGCTGAAGCAGGAGATATTATAGCTATTTCAGGTGTAGGAAAATTAAATATATCTGATACTATTTGTGATACTTCTAAAGTAGAAGCATTACCAGTTTTATTTATTGATAAACCTACAGTTAGTATGTTTTTTAACGTAAATACTTCACCTTTTTCCGGAAAAGAAGGTAAATATATAACATCACGTCAAATACTTAAACGCTTAAATAAAGAATTAATATATAATGTAGCATTACAAGTTGAAGAAACTAAAGATGCAAATGTATTTCATGTATTAGGAAGAGGTACATTACATTTATCTATTCTGATTGAAAATATGCGTCGTGAGGGTTTTGAATTATCTGTTTCTCGTCCAAAAGTTATTATTCGTATAGAAAATAATTGTAAATTAGAACCTTTTGAAATAGTAACATTAGATATTGAAGAACAATATCAAGGCGCTATAATGCAAGAAATGGGTAAACGAAAAGCTCATTTAAAAAATATCAACCAAAATTATAAAGGACGTATACGTCTTGATTATATCATACTTAGTCGTGGATTAATTAATTTTCGCAATATATTTATTACTATAACTTCTGGTACTGGTTTATTATATTCAACATTTAGTCATTATGATAACGTTCAACCTTATATTATTGGTAAAAGAAAAAATGGAGTTTTAATTTCTAATGGACAAGGTAAAGCAGTAGCTTTTGCACTATATAATCTACAAAATAGAGGTAAACTTTTTATAGATCATGGTACAGAAGTATATGAAGGACAAATTATAGGTATTCATTCACGCTCTAATGACTTAACTGTTAATTGTCTAACAGGAAAAAAATTAACTAATATGCGTGCATCAGGTACTGATGAAGCAATAACTTTAATTCCTCCTATTAAAATGACATTAGAACAAGCTATAGAATTTATTGATGATGATGAATTAGTAGAAATAACACCAATTTCTATACGTATTAGAAAATATCAATTAACCGAAAAAAAACGAAAAAAAAATTATCGTAATATAAAATAATAATATATTGTTAAATTTAAAATACACAAAAAATTATTTACTAATTTTGTGTATTTTTTATATATGAATATTAATATTATAAAATAAAAAATAAATATTATATATAAATAATAATTATTAAAATTTATAATAATAAATTTTTATATATAATATTATATTTTATATTATAAATGTAATATAACATATTATTCATTTAAATTGGTTTATTTCATCATGTCTGTTATACAGTCTGATTTGGTATTCGACCAACATCATATCTGGCATCCATATGCCTCAATATATCATCCATCACCTTGTTATCTAGTAACAAAAGCTTCCGGGGTTAAATTATATTTATCTGATGGTCGATGTTTAATAGATGGAATGTCTTCATGGTGGGCAGCAATCCATGGTTATAATCATCCAAAATTAAATTTAGCTATTAAACGACAATTAAAAAAAATGTCACATGTAATGTTTGGAGGAATTACTCATTCAGCTGCTATTTCTTTATGTCGTAAATTAATAACAATCACACCATCAGAATTACAATGTATCTTTTTAGCAGATTCAGGTTCAGTAGCTATAGAAGTTGCGTTAAAGATGGCATTACAATATTGGCAAGCACGAAAAGAAAAAAGACAATATATGCTTACTGTACGTCATGGTTATCATGGAGATACATTTGGTGCAATGTCAGTATGTGATCCAATAAATTCAATGCATGCATTATATCCAGGATTTTTTACTAAACATTTATTTGCACCTGCACCTCCATGCTATTCTAATAAAGAATGGAATGAAAAATATATTATACCTTTTGAAAAATTGTTAAAAAAACATGCTAAAAATATAGCAGCAGTAATTTTAGAACCTATAGTACAATGTGCTGGAGGTATGCGTATTTATCATCCCACTTATCTGACACGAGTACGTGAATTATGTGATTATTATAAAATACTTTTAATTGCTGATGAAATAGCTACTGGTTTTGGTAGAACAGGTAAATTATTTGCTTTTGAACATGCTGGAATAGTTCCAGATATTTTATGTTTAGGTAAAGCATTAACTGGAGGTTATATGACATTGTCTGCTACATTAACAAATAGAAAAATAGCTAATACTATTAGTAAAGGTAAAGTAGGTTGTTTTATGCATGGACCGACTTTTATGGGTAATCCTTTAGCTTGCGCAGTAGCTGAAACAAATTTAACATTATTAATGGAAAACCATTGGCAAAAACAAGTAAATACTATTGAAAAACAATTAAAAAAACAATTATTACCTTTAATAAAATGCCCAAAAGTATTTGATATACGTATAATAGGAGCAATTGGTGTAATTGAAATGAAACATCCAGTAAATGTAGAAAAATTACAAAAAAAATTTATTAAACGTGGTGTATGGTTACGTCCATTTGGTACATTAATTTATTTAATACCTCCTTATATTATTAAATCTAAACAACTTCAATTAGTAATAGAAGCAATAAAAGATGTAATTTGTAATTATTAAAATTAAATTTTAAATTATGAATATTATATAAAAATTATATTTTTTAAATAAAATAATATTAATTAATAAATTTTATTTATTAATATTTAATATTAATTAAAATATATTTTAAAATATTAATATAATATATTAATTTATTTTAAAATTTTACGTCAAAATTAATATTATTAATTTTTTTTTATAAATTATAGTATTATAATTTATAATTTATATAAATGAAATTAATAAAATGTCATTATATTTTTATAAAATATTATTATATATTATTCAACCTATAATTTTATTAAAACTTTTATTACGTAGTAGATTAGTTCCAGATTATCGAAAACGTTTAAAAGAACGTTATGGTTTTTATAATAAAAAAAATATTTCAAGTAGTATTATACTACATGCTGTTTCTGTTGGTGAAACATTAACTGCTATACCATTAGTAAAAGCATTACGTAAATATTATCCATATTTATCTATTACTATTACTACCATGACACCAACAGGTTCAGAACGTGTAAAACATATTTTGGGTAATGATGTTTATCATGTTTATTTACCTTATGATTTACCTTGTTCTATAAATCGATTTTTAAAAAAAATTAATCCAAAATTAGTAATTATTATGGAAACTGAATTATGGCCAAATTTAATTTATGAATTACATAAACGAAATATTCCTTTAATAATTATTAATGCACGTCTTTCTGAACGTTCTTCTAAAAAATATAAAATAATTAATACTTTTATTAAAAAAGTACTTCATCGTATTACATTAATTGTTGCTCAAAATAAAGAAGATGGAATGCGTTTTATTAAATTAGGCTTACATCCTTCGAAATTAAACATAATAGGTAATCTTAAATTTAATATTACTATTACACAGAAATTATCTTTAAATATTATTTCTTTACGATATAAATGGAAACAAAATCGTCCAATATGGATCGCTGCTAGCACTCATCATGGTGAAGAAAATATTCTTTTAACAGCACAACGTCAACTTTTAAAGAAATATCCTAATTTATTACTAATATTAGTACCACGTCATCAAGAACGATTTATAATCGTAAAAAAATTAGTACATAAATATGGATTTAATTATATATTACGTAGTGATAATAAAGCTCCTAATAATAATACACAAATAATTATTGGTGATACTATAGGCGAACTTATGTTATTATATGGAATTTCTGATATAGCTTTTATTGGTGGTAGTTTAGTAAAAAATGGAGGACATAATCCATTAGAAGCTGCTATACATACTATTCCAATACTTATGGGTCCATATACTTTTAATTTTAAAGATATTTGTAAAACATTATTACAAAATAAAGGATTAATAACTATTACAAATGTTAATTCATTAATAAATAAAATAGATATATTATTAACTAATAAAAATTATCGTGATTATTATGGAAGACATGCATTTAAAGTATTACAAAAAAATAAAAGAGTATTACAACAATTATTAACAATTTTACAACCATATCTTCCGACTCGAGGTAATTAAATAAAAAATCGTAAAAATATTTCAGTAATAATAATTACTAAAAATGAAAATAAACTATTAATAGATTGTTTACTTTCAGTTATGTGGGCTGAAGAAATTATAGTATTAGATTCAGGAAGTTTAGATAATACTATTTCTATTGCTAAAAATATGGGTGCAAATGTATTTACTAACACAAATTGGAAAGGTTTTGGAAAACAACGTCAATTAGCACAAAATTATGCAAATAATGATTTTATATTAATGATTGATGCTGATGAACGTGTAACACCTAAATTACGTAAATCTATTGAATTAACTTTAACTAAATTTAATAATAATACAATTTATAGTTTTTCACGTCGAAATTTTTTCCTTGGACAGTTTATGCGTTATGGTGGGTGGTATCCAGATACAGTTAATCGTTTATATAACAAAAAATATCATTCTTATAATGATAACTTAGTACATGAATCTCTTAATGTTAATAATTCCAATATTATTAAACTTAAAGGTGATTTATTACATATCACTTGTCATAATTTTATTTCATTTCAACGAAAACAATTATATTATGCAGAAGAATGGGCAAAACAAAACTTTAAATTAGGTAAAAATTGTACTTATATATCAATTTTTATTCATACATTTAATTCATTCTTTAAAACTTTATTATTACGCACTAGTTTCTTAGATGGTAAAAAAGGATTTTTATTAGCAATAATTAATGCACAATATACTTTTAATAAATATACTGAATTATGGAATTTAAAAAATAATAATATTAAATAATATTATTATATAATAATATAAATTAACTATAAAACATTAAATAATATTTTTTAAAATAAAATCATTTATAAATATTAGAGTATAAAATAATGAATAATAAAGCTATTTATCCTGGAACATTTGATCCTATAACAAATGGTCATTTAGATTTATTAACACGTGCTACACTAATATTTGATTATGTTATTTTAGCTATTACTACTAATGCAACTAAAAAACCATTATTTAAATTAGAAGAAAGAATAAAATTAGCAACTCAAGTAACTGTACATTTAAATAATTTAGAAGTACTAGGATTTAATGAATTAATAACTAATTTTGCTAAAAAACATAATATAAATATTTTAATTCGTGGATTACGAAATATATCAGATTTTGAATATGAATTACAATTAGAAACTTTAAATAAAAGTCTTATGCCAACATTAGAAAGTATTTTTTTTATGTCATCTAATAAATGGTCTTGTATTTCTTCTTCAGTAGTAAAAGAAATTGCTAAATTTGGTGGAGATGTAACATCATTTTTACCTGAAATAATTACTCAAGCATTAATAAAAAAACTTTCTATAAATAATTAAATCATTTAATAATTCATATAAAAATTATTTAATTTTAGCTTCTTTATATAATACATACTTACGAATAATTGGATCAAATTTTTTAAATTCTAATTTATCTTTTTTTATTCGTTTATTTTTAGTAGTAGTATAAAAATGACCTGTACCAGCAGAAGAAATTAACTTAATTTTTTCTCGAATACTTTTACTCATAAAAACTCCTTAAGATTTATTATTTAATTAACATATTACTTAACACTATATCAATACCTTTTTTATCAATAATACGCATACCTTTAGTAGATACTCGCAAAGTTATAAAACGTTTTTCAGATTCTAACCAAAAACGATGTAAATGTAAATTAGGTAAAAAACGACGTTTAGTTGCATTCATTGCATGAGAACGATTATTACCACTTATAGGATGTTTACCAGTAATTTGACAAAATTTAGACATATTTATCTCCTAATAAAATAATTAAAATTTTAAAAATTCTATAAATAATTTATTTAATTAAATAATATTTACAATCAATAATATTAATAATTTTATAATATTTTATTATAAATATTATAAAATTATTAATAAAATTATAAAATAAAAAATTAATTATATTTATAATTTAAATTAATTATTATAAAAATTAAAATTATATTATTATATTAATATAAAATTATTTATTATATATTATACTAATAAAAAACATTAATAATATATTTTTTTAAAAATATATAAAAAAATTATAAAAGGCTCTTCTATAGAGCCTTATATATATAATTATGATTATAATTATTATGATAATAGAAAATCATCTAAAAATTTTCCTTGTTCTTCAATAGCTTCTTTTATAATAGCTGGAGTTCTACCTTGACCTGTCCAGGTTTTTAATTCACCATGTTCATTTTTATATTTATATTTAGCAGGACGTATTGCACGTTTTGATTTATTAATAGATTTTATTTCTACCATAGTTTGTATTAATTCATTAGGATCAATACCATCAGCAATTAACATATCACGATATTGTTGCAATTTAAGAGTACGTTCTTCAATTTCTGCTTTAGCCTGAGTGTCTTCTTTACGACGTTCATTTACAACTATTTCTAGTTTTTCAAGCATTTCCTCTAACATTCCCAAACTATATTCTCGTGCTTGAGCACGTAAAGTACGAATATTATTTAAAATCTTTAATGCTTCACTCATTGTTCTAGTCCTAAATTATATTAATATGAATATTCATAATAATAAAATAGTCTTTTCTTAAATAGCCACAATGGCCTTAATACTAAAAATAATATTTATATAATCTTTAATATTAAGATTTATCTTGAAAAAATAATAAATCTTATTAAATATAATAAATAAGATTATTAAATTTTACCATTATTATTCTAAATAAAATTAAAAAACTATAATATATTTACTATAAAAAATTTTATTAATAAATATTAATAGTAATATATATTATTATGATAAATTATATTAAAATATATAAAAATTTTTAAAATATATAAAAAACTAAAATATAAAAATTAATTTTTATATTTTAATTAATTATATTAAACATATATAATATCATATTGTTTTTTTATATATATAAATTAATAAATTCATTGTTATAAAATTATTTATATTTATCATTTCATTAATTTTACAAAATAAATAAAATTAATAAAATAATTACTATATTAAAATTTATATTAATTTAGATTATAAATATAAATTTTAATATCTTAAATATATAAAAATAATATTTTATTATATTATAATAAAATAAATTTATTTATTATATATTATTAATATAATAATAATTATATTAATAATATATAATAAATAATATATATTTTATAATAATTATTTATATTTTATATATAAATATAAAATTAATAAATAAATATTATTAATATATATTTATATATAAATAAAAAATATAATTAAATAATATTTTTAAATATTACGTTATAATTAAAATATAATAAAATATAAATCAATTTTTTATAAAATAAATTTTAATTTTTTAAAAACATATAAAAACATATGATTTTAAATTATACTTTTAAAATATTTAAAAATTTTAATTAATATTTAAAAAATAATAAAAATAATTATGTTAAAAAAAATAAATTTATTAAAAATATTTAATACTTATATAAATTTTAATATATTATTAAATATAATATTATATATAAATTTATTAAAATATAAAATACTATATAAATAAAAAAAATAATACACAAAATTATATTTTATATAAAATATTATATATTATATAAATATTAATTTTAAAAAACAATAATCATAAAATATTTAATAAATTATATTTTATTTATAACAATATTTATTTTAATAAAATAAAATATATAATATTATTAAATTAAAAATCATATAAATTAATATAAAAATATTTTTAATTATTAAATTAATATAAAATTTATATTTTATATTTAATATGAAAATTTTACTTAATATTAAAAATAATTTATATTAAAATATATTTATAATTTATAATTTTATTTTTATTTATTATAAAATAATAATCATTTATTTATTATATAGTTTATATAAATTATATTTTAATCAGTATGAAAGAATAATATAATTAATATTAACCAACATAAACCAATAATTAAATTAAAAACGTTAAATAATATACTTCCACCACACATATAAGCAATTTTAGATAATTCAATACCAATAGTAAACACTAACATACTTAACATACCCATAGTAGCAGATACAGTACCTTTACTAATATTACTAGCAAATAATGTTAAGCGATATAAACCAGCATTAACTAATCCAATACCAAAAGCATAAAAACTTAATCCAATAATCATCCATAAATAAATATAATTTGAAAAAAAAGTTGCTATAATAGAAATTAATAATCCTATCATCATTGGATATGCACCACATTTTATAAAATATTCTATGCTACTTTTACCTGTCATTTTAGATAATATAAAATTTCCAAGAATTAATGCACCAAATATAGGAATTTGTAACAAACCATAATCTAATGTTGATAAAGATCCATCACTAATTAAAATTACTGGAGATTGAGCTATCCAAGATAATAATGGTAAACTAGAAAAACCTATTGCTAAAGAACCATAAATAAATCGATAATTACTTAAAACTTTTTGATAATCACACCATAAATTACTTAAAGAAAATTTTTCATCATATAATTTAATAGTTTCTGGCATCGCTTTCCAAAGACCATAAAAAGAAATAGTAGCTAAAATAGCAAATAATATAAACATAGTTTGCCATGGAGCTACTCGGAGTAATGTTGCTCCAGCTAAAGGTCCGAGTAATGGCGCAATAAGAGCAATATTAGCCATAAGTGCAGTAATTTTAATACAAACTACTTCTTCAAAAGATTCTTGAATAGTAACATAACCTACTGCACCAATAAAACAAAGACTAATACCTTGTAAAAATCGCATGAAAATAAATTGTTGAATAGTATTTACTAATAAAATAGCTAAACAAGATATAATAAAAAAAGCTACTCCAAATAACATAATAGGACGACGTCCACGATAATCTGATAATGGACCAAGTAACCATTGTAAAAAAATACCCCCAGCTAAATAAGCTGTCATTGATGTTGGTACCCATTCTTCACCAACATTAAAATTTTTTACAACTGATAACATACCAGGTTGAATCATATCATTGCCTATATAAGTGGCAAATTCAAATAAAACTAAACAAAGTGGAAATATAAATTCCTGTTGACCAAATTTTGGCGCAGGTAATAATTTTGTTTTCATATTTATAATACTGATAATAAAGAATTAAAAAAGAAACTACTAGAATAGAAAATTTAAAATAAACAAATTATAACAATTATTATTTTTATTTTTTTAACTCTAATAATAAGGTAAAATTTAAAAACTGTTATAATTAAAAAAATATAATTTTATTATATTAAATTATATAAATAATAAATATATTTTATTAAAAATAAATACAAATTAATAAAAAAAATCAATAAACAATATTTTTATATATAATCCATTATAATATTAATAATGTATTATATAAATAATATATTATATTATATATTATTTATTAATTTATTTAAAAAATAAAATATTAATTAATAAAAATTCATATTTTATATTTAAAATATTCACAATAAAATATTGAATATAAATAATATGATTTATTATAACAAATAATATTATTTTTTATTTTTTTTTAAAAAAATAAATATCAACTAATTTTTATTAAAATAAATTTATAAAATAATATTTTATTCTATATAAAAATTTATTTATATATAGAATAAATTTATTTTTTATAATTAAGATATATATTGTATAAAATAAATTTATTTATTAATATATTACATAAAAATTTAACGTAAAAAATGACGTACATACTGTAAATCTTCTAATGTATCAACACTTCTTCCTGGAAAAATTTTTATACATTCTACATGAATTTTTTTACCATACCATAATATTCTTAATTGTTCTAAAGATTCAATTTTTTCTAAAAAACTTGGTTTCCAATTAACATAACAACGAATAAATTTAACTAAATAAGCATAAATTCCAATATGACGCAAAAAAATATTTTTATTAATAATATTATTAAATTTAGAAAATTTCTGATATTCATAAGGAATATTAGAACGTGAAAAATAAAGTGCATAACCTTGAATATCTATTACTACTTTTACTATATTTTTATTAAATATTTCTATATCATTATTTATCGGTACTGCTACTGTACTTACATCAGTATGATTAGTAACAAGATTTTTTACCACTTGACGTAAAATAATTGGTGAAATAATTGGTTCATCTCCTTGTAAATTAACAATTATTTGATCATCAGAAAAATTAAAATATTCAATCACTTCTGCTAAACGCTCAGTACCAGAATGATGATCTAAACGAGTCATACAACTTTCTCCACCGGCATCTTTTACCACTTTTTCTACCTCTGGATGATCAACTGCCACTATTACACGATTAGCACCTGATTCATATGCACGATTCATTACATGTACTATCATTGGTTTTCCATGAATATCAGCTAATGGTTTAGTAGATAAACGTGTTGAATTATAACGAGCAGGAATAATAACAATGAAATTCATAAATCTATCTCATTCATAAAATATATTTAATAATAAAAATAAATTATATTAAAATTAAATAATAATTTAATAAAAATGATTCATAAAAATATTTATATTTTTATTAATAATAAAATTTTAAAATATTAAATATTTATATTTAAAATAATTTTATTTTTAATTTATTAATATTATTATATAAATTTTAATTATATCATTAAAATTAATTAAATAAGTAATATATAATATATTAAATATGTATTTCATTTTAAATTTATAATAATAATTAATATAAGTGTAGTTTTATAATTACCATGTTAAAATAATTTATATTATATAATTTTTTATTAAGGAAATAATAATGGCAAGTAGAGGTGTAAATAAAGTAATTTTAATTGGAAATTTAGGTCAAGATCCTGAAGTTCGATATATGCCAAATGGGGGAGCTGTAACTAATATGACTTTAGCAACTTCAGAAAACTGGCGTGATAAAATTACTGGTGAACAAAAAGAAAAAACTGAATGGCATCGTATAGTTTTATTTGGAAAAATAGCTGAAGTTGCAGGTGAATATCTTCATAAAGGATCTCAAGTATATATCGAAGGATCTTTACAAACAAGAAAATGGACTGATCAATCAGGTATGGAAAGATATACAACTGAAATCATTGTTAATATTAGTGGTAGTATGCAAATGTTAGGAGGACGTAACAATACGAACACTAATTCTAATACTAATACTAATACTAATACTAATACTAATACTAATACTAAAACTAAAATTAATAATAATAAAAATAATTGGAATCCATTACAATCCCAAATAAATAACAATTCATTTAATATTAGTCAAAAAACTTCTGATACAAAAACTGAATCAAAAAATAATAATACTACTGAATCAATAATAAATTTTGATGATGATATTCCTTTTTAAATAAAATATATATATTAAATTATTTTACATAAAATAAATAATTTAAAAAAAAAATATTAATTTTATAATAAAATATTTATTTTAAAAATATACCAGCTAATAATACATATTATTTTATATTTTAGCTGGTTTTAAAAATTTAAAGATTAATTATATTTAATTAAATATAAAAATAATATAGAATATATAAATTATAAATAAATATATATTTTAATTTTTTGTAATTTTATAAAATAACATTATTTTATTGTAAATATTAAAAAAATTTAACAATTTTTATAAATTTATAATAAAATATGATTTTTTAAAAACTTATTTAAATTAAAAAATATTTATAATATTTTATATTATTTTTTAAGAATAAATTTTAAAAAGAGAAAAAAATGTTGACTTTTAATGCACAAATACGTAACAATAAAGGTAAAAGTTCAAATCGTAGATTACGTATAATAAACAAATTTCCAGCTATTATTTATGGTAATAAAAAACCTTCAATATCTATTGAATTATGGCATGATCCTGTTAAAAATATAGAAATTAAATCAGAATTTTATAATGAAATTATTTTTCTTATTATTGAAAATAAAAAAATAAAAGTAAAAATTCAAGCTATACAACGTCATCCATTTAAAGAAAAAATAACTCATATAGATTTTATATATATATAAAATACATATTTTAAATCATAAAATATTATATAATATATATTATATTATTTAAATAATATTCATTATTTAAATTTATTTAAAATTAATTATTTTTTATTAATTCATACCATAAACATTTTTTATTTTGTTTTATAATTGAATCTAAATATAATGTATGCATTAATAATTCTTTATCATTAGCATAAATTATTTTTGTTTTTTTTTGTATATTTATAGGTAAAATTTTTTGAATTATTTTTAAAGAAGAATTTTTTTTGATTTCATTCTTCATATAAAATACCATTGATGTTTGACCACCAGTCATAGCTAAATATACTTTTGCTAAAATTTCAGCATCAAGTAATGCACTATGTACAGTTCTTTTACTATTATCTATTTGATAACGTTTACATAAAGCATCAAGATTATTACGTTTACCAGGAAATAACTTCCGTGCTATTAATAATGTATCTATAATAGAATGCGAAATATTAATATTTTCTATTTCTTGTTCAAGAAAATAAAATTCTTGATTAATAAAACCAACATCAAATGGTGCATTATGAATAATTAATTCACTATTATTAATAAAATTTAAAAAATTATTAAAAATTTCATTAAAAGTCGGTTTATTAACTAAAAAAGAATCACTAATACCATGTATATTATATGCTTCTATATCTATTAAACAATTAGGTTTAATATAAGTATGATAATAATTACCAGTTAAACGACGATTAATTAATTCAACTGCACCAATTTCAATAATGCGATGATTTTTATAATGAACTCCAAATTTATTTATACCAGTTGTTTCAGTATCAAGAACAATTTGTCTATTAATTTTTAAATTCATATTTTTATACTCATTTATATTTAAAATAAAATTTAATTTTAAAACTATTAATAATAAAATACAAATGCTAAAAAAGGTAGAAATTTTTACTGATGGATCTTGTTTAGGTAATCCTGGACCTGGAGGTTATGGTATAATTTTACGTTATAAAAATATTGAAAAAATTCTTAGTATGGGATATTATTTAACTACTAATAATCGTATGGAATTAATGGCAGCAATTATTTCATTAGAAACATTACATTCACCTTGTAATATAACTTTAAATACCGATAGTCGTTATTTACGTTGTGGTATAACTAAATGGTTATTAAAATGGAAAAAATGTAATTGGAAAACTATTAACAAAAAAAATGTAAAAAATATTGATTTATGGAAACGTTTAGATTTACTTACACAATATCATTTTATTCAATGGAAATGGATTAAAAGTCATTCTGGACATATAGAAAATGAACGTTGCGATATATTAGCAAAAAATGCTGCAAAAAATCCCACATTTAAAGATATTTATTAATTAAATATTCAATATTTTAATATGTTAATATATAATAATTAAATATAATTTATTATTATTTAATTTTAAATAATTAATTCTTTTAAAAAATATGACTATTATCAGTATTCCTTCTTTATATAAAAATTATATTTGGTTATTATTAAATAAATCTAAACATTGTGTTATTATTGATCCTGGTGATGCTAATATAACATTAAAAGTTTTAAATAATTTACAATTAACTCCAGATGCTATTTTATTAACTCATCATCATCAAGATCATGTAGGTGGTGTATTTAACATAATAAAAAAATATTCTAATATTCCAGTATACGGACCACAAGAAACTATAAAAAAAGGAACTACTCATATAGTTACAAATAATAAAAAATTTAAAATTAATGGAAGAAATTATATTACTATTTCAGTACCAGGACATACATTAGGACATGTAGCATTTTATAGTGCACCTTATTTATTTTGTGGTGATACTTTATTTTCTGCTGGTTGTGGAAAAATATTAGAAGGCACTGCAAAACAAATGTATAATTCACTTCAAAAAATTAAAAAACTTCCTTATAATACTTTAATTTATTGTTCACATGAATATACACTTGAAAATCTTAAATTTGCACATACTATTTTACCAAAAAATAATTATATAAAAATATATAAAAAATATGTTGAATTTTTAAGAAAAAAAAATAAACCTACTTTACCAACAAATTTGAAATTAGAACTAAAAATTAATTTATTTTTACGTTGTCATGATTATAATTTACAATATCAATTAGGATTTAATTCACCACAAAAAAAACTATATTTAGTATTTTCTAAATTAAGAATAAAAAAAGATCAATTTTAATTTTTTTATAAAATTGAATTTATAATATATATTTAAAATAATATAATATAATTTATAAATAATTTAATATCAATAATTTTATTTCATATTATTTTTTATAAAATCTTCAAAACTTAATGTATCGTTATCTTCTATATAACGTTGACGTTTCCAGGAATCTTTTTTTTCTTTATGAAAATCTATTTCACTTAAAACTTCTAATGATTCTTTTAATAATATATTATGATATTTTTCTGCTAATTTAAAACCAAATATACAAGGATCATTTTGTATCATATCTTTAAGAATACGAGCTGAAAAAGTAAGATCTGGATTATCAAATAATAAAATTAATTTATTAAAAACTTTTTTATATTTATGATCATTATCTTCATAATCTAAAACTTCTGCTAATTTACCTAAATCATAAAATAATTCTTTACCTACCTTACTTAATAATTCATAATTACCATTACATTTAATATCAATAATTTGATTTGGTTGTCTTCCTTTAATTGTTACTCTATTCCAATTTTTACGAACAAATAATAATTCAGATACACTCATTTTAGGTGCTTTTACTAATGTACACCATATTAAAAAAAGATCTAAAAAACGTACTTGTATTTCATCTATACCTATTGGAGAAAATGGATTAACATCTAAAGAACGTAATTCAACATACTCAATACCACCACGTAATAATGCATCTGTTGGTGTTTCACCTATATTAGTAATTCTTTTAGGTCTAATTAATTCATATAATTCATTTTCAATTTGTAATATATTGTTATTTAATTGTAAATAATTATTATTATTTTTTTTATTTAATTTGCTAAAAATTTTAGAAGGTGTCGTAGTAGCTCGTTTTAAACATGAAACATAACTATATAAATCATTAAAAGTAATACCTAAATTTTCTTGAAGTTTATTAGTATAACCAAAATTACTCATCCTTAAAGAAGTAGCATATGGTAAATAACACATACCATTTTTAGTATATTGAAATAATAAACTTGTTTTATTTTTTTTTAAAAATGATGAACACATCGCTGGTGAAGCACCAAATAAATAAGGAATTACCCAACCAAAACGATAATAATTACGAATTAAATTAAAATATCCTTCAGAAATCTGTAATTTTCCACTTTCTAAATCTTTAATCCCTAACCATTTCTGCCAAAATATTAAAGGAAGTGAAAAATTATAATGTACACCAGAAATAGTTTGCATAAAAACACCGTAACGATTTTTTAATCCTTTACGATATAATGTTTTCATTCTACCAATATTAGATGAACCAAATTGTGCTAAAGTAATATTTTTATCAATACCTATAAAACATGGCATACTAAGAGGCCACATTCTTTCTGAACCTAAATTTCTTACAACATAACGATGTATATCACGTAATACAGTAAATAAATAATTAAAATCATCACAAACTGGTGTAATAAATTCTAATAATGCTTCTGCAAAATCAGTTGTAATCCAATAATGTGTTAATGCTGATCCTAAATGTTTTGGATGTTTAGTTACAGCTAATTTACCATTTTTAGTAACTCGTAATGTTTCACGTTCAATTCCACGACGAATACCTTTTAATATATTAGGATGAATTTTTAACCAAGAAAGTGCATATGATATATTTGAAATCAAATTACCCCCAGTTTTTAAATCATAACCTATTGTAATATTAAAATTATAATCTTAATCTACTATATTTACTGATTAAATAATATTAAATGATATTAATTATTTTATATAAAATATAATATAATAAAAATAATCAAAATTATATATTTAAATATATAAATAATTTAATAAATTATTATTTTAATATAATTTAAATTAAAATATTTTTTTATAAATTATATTAATATAATGTATGTAATATATTTTTTTATAAATATATAAATTATATTATAAAAATAAAAATTACAATTAATTTTATAATATATATAAATATATAATTAAATTACATATAATAGTGCATCCAGGAGGATTCGAACCTCCGACCGCTCGGTTCGTAGCCGAGTACTCTATCCAACTGAGCTATGGATGCAAATAATGAAGGTGAGACGGAGATTCGAACCCCGGATGCAGTTTTTTACTACATACTCCCTTAGCAGGGGAGCGCCTTTAACCACTCGGCCATCTCACCATAAATTTAATTAAAAAAAAATAAAAATTACAAATACTATTTAAGTATATATTACTTTTTAAAAAAATTAAGTCAAATATTTTTTAATATTTATATTAAAAAATATTATTTTATACTTAATAAATAGTCTGTTGAGTTTTTTCTGTTTGAATACGTTGATATATTTCTTCACGATGTACTGATATTTCTTTAGGAGCATTTACTCCAATACGTACTTGATTACCTTTTATTCCTAATACTGTTACAGTAACCTTATCACCAATCATAAGAGTCTCACCAATTCGACGAGTTAAAATCAACATTCTTTACTCCTTGAATAATTAAAAAAATTTAATCTTTTAATTTTCCATTATTATTTATGACATATAATAAAAATATATTTTTTTAAATATATTATAATTTAATTTAAATTTAAATTATAATAAATTCTAAAAAATATTTTTATAAAATTTTAATTATAAATAACATATAATATTAAAAATATATATAATATTGTACATTATATTATATATTTATTTTAATATTTATAGTTTTTGAAATTATCCAATCTTTTACACTATTTAAAGCCATAGGCAAAGCATTAATATCTATTCCTCCTGCTTGCGCTATATCTGAACGTCCACCACCTTTACCATTAATTTTATAAGCTAAATTATTAATTAACTCAAGAGCTGAAATTCGATCTATTAAATCTTTTGTAACACCAACAATTAAAGTAATTTTATTATTATTAATACTGGATAATATAATAATACCTGATTTTATTTGATTTTTTAAATGATCAATCATATTACGTAACATTTTAATATTTGTATTATTTATTTCACTAATTAATAACTTCATGCCATTAATTACTTCTACTTTTTTAGATAATACAATACTTTTTTGTATTATTTGTTTATTTTGTAATTGTTTTAATTCTTTTTCTAATATTTTAGTACGATTAATTATTGTATTAAGTTTATCTATTATATTATTACTATCTGCTTTCATAGTATTGGTAATACGTTGTAATAAAACATTTTGCTTATGAAATTCTATAATAGCATTATTACCAGTTACTGCTTCAATACGACGAATACCTGTAGAAATAGCAGTTTCAGTTAATATATAAAATAAACCAATATCTCCAGTACGATTAGTATGAGTCCCTCCACAAATTTCTATAGATATATCACCTATAATTAATACACGTACATTTTTATAATATTTTTTATTAAACAATGCTATTGCACCTATATCTTTAGCATTTTGTATTGACATAATTTCAGTTTTGATTAATAAATTTCTACGAATTTGCTGATTTACTAAATTTATAACTTTATGAATTTGATCTAATTTCATAGATTTAAAATGTAAAAAATCAAAACGTAAATATTTTTCATTAATAAATGAACCTTTTTGAACAACATGTGTACCAAGTACTGTACGTAAAGCTGAATGTAATAAATGAGTTGCTGAATGATTTAAACAAATATGATTACGTCGTTCAATATCAATTTGTGCAACAATAGAATCTTTTACTTTTAATGTACCAAATAAGAGTTTACCTTTATGACCAATTGCTTGATTATATTTTTTAGTATCATTTACTAAAAAATTTATATTCATATTTTTAATAAAACCTTTATCACCTACTTGACCACCAGATTCACTATAAAATGGTGTTGTATCTAAAATTACTATAGCTTCTTCACCAGAATGAATTTCTTTAACAAATTTTCCTGAACATAATATCGCAATAACTATTGCTTTTTGTTTTGTATTAATATAACCACTAAATTGACTAATATTATTTATTTGAACAATATTATTGTAATTAATATTAAAATTATTAGATATACGATTTTTTAATCGTTGTATTTCCATTATCTTATAAAAACCCACTTCATCAATTCTAATATTACGTTCACGACAAATATCCAAAGTTAAATCAACTGGAAAACCATAAGTATCATATAAACGAAAAACAATATCTTTATTTAAGATATTATCTTTTAATTTATTTAATTCACTCTCTAATAATATTAAACCTCGATCTAATGTAGAAATAAATTGTTCTTCTTCATATTTTAAAATTTTTTCTACTAATACTTTTTGATTTTTTAAAGAATTAGCAACTGAACCCATTACTTCAATTAAAGGTTGTACTAATTTATAAAAAAATAAATCTTTTATTCCTAATATCTTACCATGACGAATAGCACGACGAATAATTCTACGTAATACATAACCTCGTCCTTCATTTGAAGGAATAATACCATCTGATATTAAAAAAGCACAAGAACGAATATGATCTGCAATAACACATAAAGATCTACTATTTAAATTAGTAATACAAATTATTTTTGATATAGAAAAAATTAATTTACGAAATATATCAATCTCATAACTACTATTAACATTTTGAAGTATAGTAGAAATACGTTCAAGACCCATACCAGTATCTACTGAAGGTTGCAAAAGTTTTTTCATAGAACCATCAGAATAACGTTTAAACTGCATAAAAACAATATTCCAAATTTCAATATAACGGTCACCATATTCTCCAGTACTACCTGGAATATTACCATTCATATGATCACCAAGATCATAAAATATTTCCGTACACGGACCACATGGACCAGTATTTCCCATTTGCCAAAAATTATCACAAGAAAAAATAGATTCTTTTATATTCCCAACACGAATAATTCTTTCAATTGGAATACCTATATGATTTTTCCATATATTAAAAGTTTCATTATCTGTTACATAAGTTGTAATCCATAATTTTTCTTTTGAAAGATTAAAAAAATCTTTAGAAGTAAGTAATTCCCATGCATAAGTAATGGCTTCATACTTAAAATAATCACCAAAACTAAAATTACCTAACATTTCAAAAAATGTATGATGTCTTTTAGTATAACCAACATTTTTAAGATCATTATGTTTACCACCTGCACGTACACAACGCTGTGAAGTAACAACTTTTGAATATATAGATTTTTTTAAACCTAAAAAAATATCTTTAAATTGATTCATACCAGCATTAGTGAATAATAATGATGAATCTTTTTTTGGTATTAAAGAACTACTTTCTATAATTTTATGTCCTTTATTACAAAAAAAATCAAGAAATAATTTACGAATAGCAACTGTACTATTATGCATGATATATCCAAAAATTTAAAAAATTATATAATAATTAAAATAATAATTTATTTATATTATAAAGTATAAATGAATAAATTTTATTTAAAATAATTAACATTATAAATATAATAAATATTAAAATTTAATATATAATATATAAAAAAGTATATAAATATTTAATAATAATCATATAATCAAAATGGCATTTTAAAACCAGAAGGTAATTGTATACCATTAAATATAGATGCCATTTTTTCTTTTTGAATATCTTCAATACGACGTACAGCATCATTAAAAGCAGCTGCAATTAAATCTTCTAATATTTCTTTGTCATCTTCTATTAAACTTTGTTCTATTTCTACACGACGACAATTATGTGCGCCATTTATAGCGATTTTTACTAAACCTGCACCAGATTCACCAATTATTTCTAATTGAGCAACTTCTGCTTGTATTTTTTCTTGCATTTGTTGAGCTTGTTTCATTAAATTACCAAAATTACCTGTACTAAACATAATTATCTCTCATTACTAAAATTATACATAATATATTAATATTATATTTAAATGAAATAAATATTATATTTATATAAATAATTTTATATAAAAAGTAATATAAATATATTAACATTAATATAAAATAATTAATTTATATATTTTTTATTAATTCTAAAAAAAATTAATTACTAATATTTAAAATTATTAAAACAAAATAATAATTTATTAAAAATAAAATAATAAACTTTATAATTATATTAATAATAAATATAAATTAATTTTTAAATATTTTATAAAAATATTTAAAAATTAATTTATATACTATAAATTTAAATAAATAATATATATTATTTAATAATTCTAATTAAATATTTTTTAAAATATTTAAAATAAAATTTCATTATATTTATTATTTATAAAATATAAAATATTTTTATTATATATTTTAATATTAATACTTAATTTTTTATATTAATTTTGTTATATAAATAAAAAATAATTTAATAATAATTAAAATATTTTTAAAATAATAATATTTTATTGCTATTATAATTTAAATAAATACTGATAAAATAATTTATTTAGGATAAAAAGCTAATATACGTAAAAGAGTCATTTCTACTCCCATACGAAAATTTGGTGCATAAATTAATTCTTTTCTTCCTATTAATAATATTTGATAATATAATTGTATATCTTCAGGTAATAATATATGTGATATTTTATTCAAACGTTCTTTAAATTTTAGATATTTATTATCTATGTTAATAGATAATAATTGAATCATTGAAATATAATGTAATATTGTTAATAATTCTATTAATAAATTATCCCAATCAATACCATATGAAGAACATTCTTCAATGTATTGCATTACTTTTTCACCATTAAAAGTAATTAATTCTTCAATAATTAATAATGGATATTCATCATCAATTATACTAAGCATTTTTTTAACAATGTTAGTAGTAATATTTCCATATCCTATAACAATTGCTTGATCTGTTAAACTTAATGCATCACGCATACTACCATTAGCAGATTGTGATAATAATTTTAAAGCACTATTATCATAAATAATTTTTTCAAATTTTAATACTGTTTTCAAATGATTAAAAATTTGTTTAACATCTAATACTTTAAGATGAAATTGTAAACAACGAGAAAGCACAGTAATAGGTATTTTTTGTGGATCAGTAGTAGCTAAAATAAATTTTACATGAGAAGGAGGTTCTTCTAAAGTTTTCAATAAAGCATTAAAACTATAACGTGAAAGCATATGTACTTCATCAATTAAATAAACCTTAAAACGTCCATTAACTGGAGCATATGGAATATTATCTAATAAATCACGAGTATCCTCAACTTTAGTTCTTGAAGCAGCATCAATTTCAATTAAATCAATAAAACATCCTTTTTCAATTTCACAACAATTATTACATTTAATACATGGTTTATCAGTAATTCCTTTAATACAATTTAATCCTTTTGCTAAAAGTCTAGCAATAGTAGTTTTACCTACACCACGTGTACCTGAAAATAAATAAGCATGATGAATTCGACCAAGTAAAAGACTATTAGATAGTGCAGTAATAATATGCTCTTGTCCAACAACATCAGTAAAAATTTTAGGACGCCATTTACGAGCGAGAACTTGATAATACATTAATATTTAACAACTTAAAAATATTAAAAATATATATTATCATAAATTAATATAATTTATAAAAAAATATTAACATCAATTATATAAATGTTTAATCATAAATTTTTTAAAAATAAATTATGATAAATTATTTAAAATATTTATATTTATTAATATATTAAAATTAATTTAATAAAATAAAAAAAATAAAAATAAATTAAATATCTTTTGTTTTTTTTTATTTTTAATTTTATTTCAATTTTAATAAAATTAAAATTATTAAATATAATATAATTATTTTATATATAATAAAATATTTAAATTATATTAAAAATATTTTACGTAAATAATGTGATACTGAATCATTTATATTAGAACCTATTACTTCTATATTTGGTAATTTATCTTTTAATCTTTGATGAGCATTTTCCATAATACAACCTTTACCAACCATAGATAACATTTCTAAATCATTCATACCATCACCAAAAGCTATACAATCTTTTAAAGAATAACCTATAATCTTAGTAACTTCATCTAAAGCATGTCCTTTAGAAATATTACCAGACATAACTTCTAAACAAGTTGGAAGTGAAAAACTTACATTAACTTTATCCCCCCACCGTACATTAATAATATGTTCTAAAGATAAAAGTTTTTCATGTTTATTGCAAATAAAATATATTTTACAAATACCTGAAGTTTCTAATAATTTTGGATTAAATATTTGATATTTAAACGTAGATTCTTTAAAAAAATCTTGCTGTTCCGGACTTTCTCGATTAATAAGCCAGTCATGATCACGATAAACATTAGTAACAATATCCATATCATGATGCATAATACTACATAAACTATAAGCAATATCTTTATCTAAATTATAACTAGAAATTAATTCACCAAAAGTATTATGTATACGTGTACCATTAGAAGTTATCATAAATGCATTAATATCTAAATTCTCACGAATTTGTAAAACATCAATATGATGACGACCTGTAGCAAAAATAAAATGTATATTCCGTTTTGTAAGAAGTTGTAATGTTTCTTTTGTATATAATGAAAAAGTATGATTAGGTAATAATAATGTTCCGTCTAAATCAGAAGCAACGATATGATACATATAATTATATTTATAACCTCTAATAATATTATTTTTAATAAAACAAATATTTATTAATATTTAAAATAATTTTATTTATATTTATAAAAAAACATTAAAATAAAATAAATAAAATATATTAAAAATTATAAATATTATTTTTATGATAAAATTATATTTATAATTTTTTTAAAAAAAACAATATAATATTATGAAATAATATAATTTTTTCTTTTTTAAATAAAAATATTTAATTATAAAACAATATAATAAAATTTTTATTTAAATTGCATCAAATAAAAAAAACAATTTTAATTTATAAATTCATTCTTATAAAAATAAAATTTTATAATAAAAAATATTAATTTTAATAAATTAAGGTATATGATAATAATCAATAGATATCATTATATTAAAAATAAAAATAATAATAATAGAAAAAATAAATAATTTACGAGCCCAAACTATATCATCTTTAGTTTTATAACCGTAACATGCTATACTTAACCAAAAAAAACATAATATCATAATAATTAATAAATATTGATAACCAACATAACCGCTTAATTTTAATAGTAAAGAAAAAATTGTAAATAAAATAATATAAAATATTATATAATGTTTAGTAATCAAAATACCTTTAACTATAGGTAATATAGGAATATTAATAGATTTATAATCACTTAATCTAAAAATAAAAATTGAATAAGCATGTGGAATTTGCCATAAACTAAAAATACAAAATAAAATACATGCACCAATATCAAATTTATTTGTTACTGAACAATAACTAATAATCGGAGGCATAGCACCTGAAAAACTACCAATAATAGTACTATATATTGAATAACGCTTCATATAAATACTATATACACCAACATAAATTATAAAACCTATTATTGCTAATAACATAGATAATAAATTTATATTAAAATATAATAATGTAAATCCTAAAAAACCTAAAAATATTGCATAAAAAATACTTATATAAGATTTAATCAATCCTTTTACTAATACTCTATTTTTTGTTCTTTCCATTTTTTTATCAATATCACAATCAATATAATTATTAAATACGCAACCGGAAGCGATAATTAATGAAATAGATAATGAAATTATAAAAAATAAAAAATAATTAATATTACCCTTAGAAGCAAATAAAAATCCTCCTATAATAGAAATTAAATTACCAAAAATAATACCTGGTTTAATAATTTGTAAATAAGCATTCATAATAAAATTTTATAAAATAATTAACTAATTTTCATATTCATATTAAGATGATACATAATCCAAAATGAACCTATTAAAATAATACTTATAACTATTATAGTAAATAATAATGCTATTAAATTCCAACGATCTTCAAATGAAAAGTTTATATGAAGAAAATAAAATAAATGCACTATAATTTGTAATATTGCCATACTAATAATTACTAAAAAAACTATTATATGAGAAATATTATGATTCTTTACAATTAAAAATGGAATAACAGTAAAAACAATTGATAAAATAAAACCAACAAAATAAGAAAAAAAATTATTAGAATTTACTTTATGATTAAAATTTTTATTAAATAAAAAATTCATATAATAACTCCTAATAAATAAACAACAGTAAATAAACAAATCCAAATCACATCTAAAAAATGCCAAAATAAACTTAAACATATTAAACGAGTTTTATTTAAAATCATTAAACCATTTTGACTTACTTGAATAATCATAATAATAATCCAAATTAAACCAATAAATACATGTAAACTATGAGTTCCAACGAGAGTAAAAAAACTAGATAAAAATGCACTACGATTTGGACCGAAATCTTTTATAATTAAATTATAAAATTCGTAAAATTCCATAATACAAAAAATAAAACCAAATATAAAAGTTATTAATAACCAAAAAATTATATGATTTATTTGATTTTTATTAACAAAAATCATTACCATCCCATAAGTAATAGAACTAAATAATAATAAAAAAGTTTCTATTAATATAAAATTTAATTGAAAAATCTCTTTACCAGTAGGTCCTCCTGCAGTTCCATGAACTAATAATATATACGAAGCAAATAAACAAGCAAAAAAAATACAATCACTCATTAAATAAATCCAAAACCCAAAAATTTTAATTTCTTCAATATTTAAAGATTTATGTTTTATATTAATAGAATTAATAGGAAATAAAATATTTTTAAACATATTATACACCTACTTTATTATTTTTTTTATAACATTTATTTTCAATATACTCAATCTCATCAACTGTAATATAATTTATTTCTTCTTTATTAAAAATTTTAACTATCCAAGAAATAATTAAACTTAAAAAACTAATAATTACCATCCACCATATATTCCAAATCATTGAAAAACCAAAAATTAAACTAAAAAGAGAAAAAATAATACCAAAACTAGTATTTTTAGGCATATGAAAAGACTTATATTTCATTGATTTATTATATACTTTACCTATTTTTTTTATATTCCAAAATTCATCAATATTATAAATTTTTGGTATTATAGCAAAATTATAATATGGTGGTGGAGAAGAAGTTGACCATTCAAGTGTACGACCATTCCATGGATCACCAGTTAAATCTAAATTATTATTACGATCACGTATACTTATATAAATTTGTATAACTTGACATAATATACCACAAGCAATTAAAAATGTACCACAAACTGCTATCAATAATAAAAAATGAAATTCAGGATTAATATCTTGACTAATCCGACGAGTCATACCCATTAAACCTAAAATATATAACGGCATAAAAGCAATAAAAAAACCAATTATCCAAAACCAAAATGCTTTAATTCCCCATTTTTCATTTAACTTAAAACCAAATACTTTAGGAAACCAATAAGTTAATCCAGCAAAACAACCAAATACTACTCCTCCAATAATAACATTATGAAAATGAGCAATTAAAAATAAACTATTATGTAAAACAAAATTAGCACCGGGAACTGACAATAAAACACCACTCATACCACCTAAAGAAAAAGTAATCATAAAACCAATGGTCCATAACATAATAGAATTAAATTCTATACGACCTTTATACATAGTAAATAACCAATTAAAAATCTTGACTCCAGTTGGAATAGAAATAATCATAGTAGCAATACCAAAAAAAGCATTTACATCTGAACCAGAACCCATAGTAAAAAAATGATGTAACCATACAATAAATGACATAAAAGTAATTGCAATTGTAGCCCATACTAATGATGTATAACCAAATAAAGGTTTTCTAGAAAATGTTGCAGTCACTTCAGAAAAAATCCCAAAAACTGGTAAAGCAAGAATATATACTTCTGGATGACCCCAAGCCCAAATCATATTTATATACATCATCATATTTCCACCCATATCATTAGTAAAAAAATGTGTATCAATATAACGATCTAAAGTTAATAAAAAAATAGTTGCAGTAAAAATTGGAAAAGCAATAATAATGAGAATATTAGTACATAATACTGTCCAAACAAATACAGGCATTTTCATTAAAGACATACCTGGAGCACGCATTTTAATTATCGTAGTAAAAAAATTAATACCAGTTAACATAGTACCTAATCCAGAAATCTGCAAACTCCAAATCCAATAATCTACTCCAACACCAGGACTATATTCTTTACTTGATAAAGGGGGGTAAGCTAACCAACCGGTTTGTGCAAATTCACCAATTCCAAGAGATAAATTAATAAGAATTACACCTACCATAAATAACCAAAAACTTAAAGAATTAAGAAAAGGAAAAGCTACATCACGTGATCCAATTTGTAAAGGTATTATAATATTCATTAAACCAACTACTAATGGCATAGCCATAAAAAAAATCATAATTACACCATGAGCAGTAAATATTTGATCATAATGATGAGAAGATAAGAATCCTATATTACCACTAGAAGAAATAACTTGCTGACTACGCATCATTATTGCATCTGCAAAACCACGTAATAACATAACCATAGCTATACTAATATACATTATACCAATTTTTTTATGATCTACTGAAGTTAACCAATTATTCCAAAGCCATGTCCATTTACCTAAATAAGTTATTAATGTTAACAACATTAAACTTCCAATAATAATTCCAAAAATAGTAACCATAATTATAGGCTCATGATATGGAATTGAATTCAACGTTAATTTTCCTAACATTATTTTATTCCTTAAAGCTTATGTAAGTATATTGATCTCAAAATTAACCTATATTCATATTTTAATGTTTACAAAACTTATTATAAATATCATTATTATTCATAAATTTCATAAGAATCTCATGAAATAAATCTTTTTTAACACTAGAAAAATATATTACCGGACTATTCTCACTAGGTAATGCTAATACATTAAAATTATTTATATGATTCAAATTATTATGCGATAATTTTACTTTTTTAATCCACTTATTAAAATTATTTATATTTCCAGTTACAATAGCTTTAAACTTCATACCTGAAAATCCACGTCCGCTATAACTACTTGATATACCATTATATTTACCTTCTTCATTACCCATTAAATGTAATTTAGTTTGCATTCCAGCCATTGCATAAATTTGTCCACCTAACTGAGGAATAAAAAATGAATTCATTACTGAATTAGAAGTTATTTTAAATTCAATAGGAATATTTTTAGGAATTACTAATTCATTAACTACTGCAATACCATATTCAGGATAAATAAATAACCACTTCCAATCTAACGAAATTACTTCAATAATTATTGGTTTAGCATTAGAAGTAATAGATTTAAATGGATCTAATTCATGTGTAGTTTTCCAAGTAATAACACCAAGAATACTAATAATAATAATAGGAATACTCCATGTAACTATTTCAATTTTATTAGAATGATCCCAATTTGGATAATATTCCGAATTTTTATTAGAAGATCTATATTTCCAAGAAAAAATAAGTACTAAACATATTACTGGTACTACTATAATTAACATTAATATAATTGCAATAACTATTAATTTCCATTGTTCTATACCAATTACTCCTTTAGAATGCATTAAAATAATATTATCACAACTACTTAATATACTAATTATTAAACTAAAAAATAATATACTAATACTTTTATTTATTTTACTTAATCTCATATAATAACCTCAATTATAAAAGATTTATATGTTATTTCATATATACTTAATTTTTATAAAAAAATATATTTATTATTATTCATATAATAAAATGAATCTGTTTTTATATAAAATTAATAAAATATTTTCAAATTACATCATTACAAATTATTTTAATTTAATAAAATTACCTAATTTTATATTTTTAATAAAAATATATTTCTATCTTATAATAAAATATATTTTAAATATATTAAAAATAAAATTTTAAATTATATGTATCAATTTTAATTATTTTATTTTAAAAAATAATATTTAATAATATAAATTAAAATATGTTTATTATTTTTAATTAATAATAATTTTATATTTAATACATAAATATATTATTTATAATTATAATTATAAAAATATTTTAATATGATATATATCAAAATCTATAAAAAAATTAAATTAAAATAATTTATATTAAATTATTTATAATTTTTTTAATATATAATTTTTAAATAAAAATTATATATTAAAAAATAAAATTACTTATTAAAATAATTTTTATTAGGAAATAATAATGTCATATAATGATCAAGAAAAAAAAAATATATCTAATATTCTTATACCTATGGTAATAGAACAAACTTCACGAGGTGAACGTTCTTATGATATTTATTCTCGTTTATTAAAAGAACGTATTATTTTTCTTACTGGTCAAATAGAAGATAATATGGCTAATCTAATTGTAGCACAAATGTTATTTCTAGAATCTGAAAATCCAGAAAAAGATATTTTTCTTTATATTAATTCACCAGGTGGTGTAATCACTGCAGGTATGTCTATTTATGATACTATGCAATTTATAAAATCAGATATTAATACTATATGTATTGGTCAAGCATGTTCAATGGGTTCTTTTTTATTAGCTTCTGGTACTCATGGAAAACGTTTCTGTTTACCTCATTCACGAATTATGATTCATCAACCTCTTGGTGGATATCATGGTCAAGTTACAGATATTGAAATTCATGCACGTGAAATATTAAAAGTAAAAATATGTATGAATAAATTACTAGCAAAACATACTAAACAACTATTATCAAAAATTGAATATGATACTGAACGTGATTATTTTATGACTGCAAAAGAAGCTATAGAATATGGTTTAATAGATAATATTTTATCACATAGAAAATAAATTTAAATAAAAAATTATAATAATAAATTAAAGTTAATTTAAATAATAAAATATTTGTTAAAAAAAAGTATATGACATGTCAATATTAATAAAATTTTATAAAAATAAAAAATCAAAGAGATAGATCTTATGAAAGATAAATGCAAAGATGATTCAAAAAAAATATTATTTTGTTCTTTTTGTAATAAAAATCAAAATGAAGTACGTAAACTAATTGCTGGACCATTAGTATATATATGTGATGAATGTATTTTTTTATGTAATAATATTATTCATGAAAAAAATAAAAATATTTCTATATATCATGAAATTAATACCTTACCAAAACCAAAAGATATTCGTAAAAATTTAGATAATTACGTTATTGGTCAAGAACTAGCAAAAAAAGTATTATCAGTAGCTGTATATAATCATTATAAAAAATTACATTATTATAATACAAATAATACTGTTGAATTAGGAAAAAGTAATATTTTATTAATTGGTCCCACCGGAAGTGGTAAAACACTTTTAGCAGAAACTTTAGCAAGATTTTTAAATGTACCCTTTACTATAGCTGATGCTACTACATTAACTGAAGCTGGTTATGTAGGAGAAGATGTAGAAAACATTATTCAAAAATTATTACAAAAATGTAATTACGATATAAAACAAACACAAAACGGTATTATTTATATTGATGAAATAGATAAAATTTCTCGTAAATCAGATAATCCATCTATAACACGTGATGTATCTGGAGAAGGTGTACAACAAGCATTATTAAAAATAATTGAAGGTACTATTGCTTCTATCCCTCCACAAGGTGGACGAAAACATCCGCAACAAGAATTTTTACAAGTTGATACTTCTAAAATTTTATTTATTTGTGGTGGTGCTTTTGATGGATTATATAAAATAATTAATCAACGTATTAATACAAATTCTAGTATAGGTTTTAACGTAACTATTGACAATAAATTAAAAGATATAAAAAAAGATAAATTACTTGCACAAATAGAACCAGAAGATTTAATTAAATTTGGTTTAATTCCTGAATTTATTGGTCGATTACCAATTATAGTAACATTAAATGAATTAAATAAAAATGATTTAATTCAAATCTTAAAAAAACCAAAAAATGCTTTAATTAAACAATATCAAACTTTATTTAATCTTGAAAATACTCAACTTGAATTTCATGAAGATGCATTACATGCTATTGCTAACAAAACTATAATACGAAAAACTGGCGCTCGCGGTTTGCGATCTATAGTAGAAAATGCTTTACTAGATACTATGTATCATTTACCATCAATAAAAAATATAGATAAAGTAATAATTAATGAATCAGTAATAACTAATCAATCAAAACCATTGTTAATTTATAAAACATCAGAATTAAAAAATAAAAATAAATAAATTATCATTTAAAACATTATATTAAATAATAATTAAAAATAAAATCCTTATCTCTTTTCCTATATTTTTACCGTTGAATGTTAATGATTTATACCCATATATTTATTATTAGATTTTATGCAACGTCATAATGCTAACGTTTCATAAGATCTCCCTAAATTTAATAAAAATTAAAATAAAAGATAACTTCTATGAAACCTGAGCATTCTGAACATATTGAGATCCCTGTTTTACCATTACGTGATGTTGTTGTTTATCCATATATGATAATTCCTTTATTTATTGGAAGAGAAAAATCAATTCGATGTCTTGAAACAGCAATGAATAATGATAAAAAAATTATGTTATTAGCACAAAAAGAAGCATCAACAGATGAACCTAACATTAATGATTTATTCTCTGTAGGTACAGTAGCATTAATTTTACAAATGTTAAAATTACCAGATGGTACAGTAAAAATATTAGTAGAAGGATTACAACGTGTTCGTATTACTACCATTTTAGATAGTGGTGAATATTTTATTGCTCAAGCAAAATATTTAAATTCACCAATACTAGATGAACGTGAAAAAGAAATATTAGGACGCACTGCAATTAATCAATTTGAAAGTTATATTAAATTAAATAAAAAAATACCACTAGAAATATTAACATCATTAAATAATATTGATGATATTGCACGTCTAGCAGATACTATTGCTGCACATATGCCACTTAAACTTAATAATAAACAATCAATTTTGGAAATGTTTGATATTACTGAACGTTTAGAATACTTAATGGCAATTATGGAATCAGAAATTGATTTATTAAAAATAGAAAAACGAATTCGTAATCGTGTTAAAAAACAAATGGAAAAAAGTCAACGTGAATATTATTTAAATGAACAAATGAAAGCAATTCAAAAAGAATTAGGTGAAATGGATGATATTCCAGACGAAAATGAAACATTAAAACAAAAAATTTTAGCAGCAAAAATGCCTAAAGAAGCACGTGAAAAAACTGAAGCAGAAGTACAAAAATTAAAAATGATGTCACCTATGTCTGCAGAAGCAACTGTAGTACGTAGTTATATTGAATGGATGTTACAAGTACCATGGCATACTCGTAGCAAAGTAAAAAAAGATTTAATTAAAGCTCAAAAAATACTTGATATTGATCATTATGGATTAACACGTGTTAAAGATCGTATTCTTGAATATCTTGCTGTACAAAGTCGTGTTAGTAAAATTAAAGGACCTATTCTTTGTTTAGTAGGACCACCAGGTGTAGGAAAAACTTCATTAGGACAATCAATTGCTAAAGCTACAGGACGTCAATATGTTCGTATAGCATTAGGTGGTATGAGAGATGAAGCAGAAATTCGTGGACATCGTCGTACTTATATTGGTTCTATGCCAGGTAAATTAATTCAAAAAATGGCTAAAATTAAAGTAAAAAACCCTTTATTTTTATTAGATGAAATTGATAAAATGTCTTCTGATATGCGTGGTGATCCAGCATCTGCATTATTAGAAGTATTAGATCCAGAACAAAATATAGCATTTAATGATCATTATTTAGAAGTTGATTATGACTTATCTGACGTTATGTTTGTAGCTACTTCTAATTCAACAAATATACCTAGTCCATTATTAGATCGTATGGAAATAATTCGTCTTTCAGGTTATACAGAAGATGAAAAATTTAATATTGCTAAACGACATTTATTACCAAAACAACTTACACGTAATGCATTAAAAAAAAATGAATTAATAATTGATGATAGCGCTATTATTGGTATCATTCGTTATTATACTCGTGAAGCTGGTGTACGTAATTTAGAACGTGAAATTTCAAAATTATGTCGAAAAGCAGTAAAAGTAATTTTAATGGAAAAAAAAATAAAACATATTTTAATTAATAATGATACATTAAAAGATTATTTAGGTATACAACGTTCTGATTTTGGTCGTGCAAATACTGAAAATAAAATTGGACAAGTTACTGGTTTAGCATGGACTGAAGTAGGAGGTGATTTATTAACTATTGAAACTGTTTGTGTACCAGGTAAAGGTAAATTAATTTATACAGGTTCTTTAGGTGAAGTAATGCAAGAATCTATTCAAGCAGCATTAACTGTAGTACGTTCACGTACCACAAAGTTAGGAATTCATTCAAATTTTTATGAAAAATGTGATATTCATGTTCATGTACCAGAAGGTGCAACTCCAAAAGATGGACCTAGTGCAGGAATTGCTATGTGTACTGCATTAGTTTCTTGTCTTACTAAAAATCCAGTACGATCTGATGTAGCAATGACTGGTGAAATTACTTTAAGTGGTCAAATTTTACCTATTGGAGGTTTAAAGGAAAAATTATTAGCAGCACATCGTGGAGGTATAAAAATTGTATTAATTCCATATGAAAATAAACGCGATCTTGAAGAAATTCCAATTAATATTATTTCTGATTTAAAAATTTATCCAGTAAAAAAAATTGATGAAGTTTTAAATATTACCTTACAAAATATCATTTTAAATATATCACAAAAAATGTTACCAATAAAATTTAAAAATCAACAGTCTTTATAAAAATTAATACTATTATATTGGATTGAAAATTATTAATATTTTATCTTAATAAATTAAAAAATATCAATCTCTTTTTAATTCAAAAGTCTACAATTTATTAAAATTCATAAAATTAATATAATATTTATAATATTATATAATATATTTATTTTTAAAAATAAATATCTAAAAATAATAAAATATATATAATTATAAATAATAAATAAAATTATTATATCATTTAATATTTAAAATATAATTATTAAATATATAATTAATATAATTATTATTTTATTGTTTCATTAAATTAATATAAATAAAAAATTATTTTAAAAATTATAACATTAATTTTTACAATTAAAAATATTTAATAATAAAACTAATACATTATTCATAAAAATATTTAATAAAAACTATTTAAATAAAATAATAACCTAACAAATTTTATTTTAAAAATAAATTAAATAGCGTATTATTTATATACGCTATTTAATTTTTTATATTTAAAATAAATGAAAAATAAGTTAAATTTATAATATTATTATATTAAAAATTTATATCTATTCAAAATAATATATAAAATTTTTAAAATTATTAAAAAATTTTAAATTAAAATATTTCATAAAATAATTTTATTTAATAATACTTTTAATATTAATTAAAATTAATAAAAAATAACATTTTAAGAAAAATTACTATATATATTAAAAAAATAAAATACAATAAAAATATTTTATTGTTTTATATGTTACAAAAGAGTTTTATTATAATATGATGAATAAATTATATATAGCTATAAATCACTTAATTACAAAAATCATTCTTATCTTAACTATTATATTATTTATATTCACTGGAATAAGTAATTATTTTATTAATGAAAATGAAAATTATGTAGCAAAAGTAAATGGTGAAATAATTAATAATACTCAAATAGAACAAGCTTTACAAAAAGAATATAAAGATATGAAACTAAAATTAGGTGATCAATATTTTATGGTAGTAAATAATACAAAATATATGAAACAAATTCGCACACAAATATTATCTCAATTAATAGATAATATCTTACTTAATCAGTATTTTAAAAAAATAGGTTTAAATATCAATGATAATCAAATCAAAAATATTATTAAAAAAACTCCTGAATTTCAAATAAATGGAAAATTTAATAATGAAAAATATCTTAATTTAATACATAATATCGGTTATACAGGAAATGATTACGCAGAATATATAAAACAACAATTAATTAATCAACAAATAATTAAAATTTTTAATAATTTTGGATTTATAGTACCTGAAGAATCTGAAAACATAGCAAAATTACTATTACAAAAACGTAAAGTACGTTTAACAAAAATTAATTTAGATAAATTAAAAATTACTCAACCATTTAATAAAAATGAATTAAAAGAATATTATTATAAAAATAAAAATAATTTTATTATACCAGAACAAATAAAATTAAATTATATTACAATAAATACAAATTTAATAAAAAATCAAATAAAAATAAATAATAAAGATATTAATAATTATTATGAAAAATATAAAAATAATTTTACTTATCCAGAAAAAAAGAATTATAGTATCATTCAACTTAAAACAAAAAAAGAAGCTAATATCATACTAAATCAATTAAAAAATGGTGCTAATTTTTCTCAATTAGCAAAAAATAAATCTATTGATATAATATCAAAAAATAATGGAGGGCAAATAGGTTGGATAGAATCAGAAAATACTATTGAAGATATAAAAAAAGCTAATTTAATCAAAATTGGTCAAATTTCTAATATATTAAAATCTTCTATAGGATATATAATTATACGTTTAAATAATATACAACCAAAAAAAATAAAATTAAAAAATGAAGTATACTTAGATATTATTGATAAAATAAAATATAAAAAAATATTAGATTTATATTCTATTTTATTAAAAAAAATTAATATAGCTATACATAATGAAAACCAATCTTTAATGAAAATATCAAAAATAACTCATTTAAAAATACAAAAAACAAATTGGTTTACTTATAAAAATATTCCAAATACATTAAATTTTAAACCAATAATAGAATCCATATTTAATAAAACATTTATTAATAAAAAAATAATGCTTAACAAGCATCCTAAAATAATTAATATCAATAAAAATCAATCATTTATAATATATATTACTGATTACAAACCAATACATAATGAATCTTTTAAAAATATTAAATATCATATTATAAAACTAATAAAACATAATAAAGCACTACAACAAGCACAATTAAAAATAAAAGAATTATTACTTCAATGTCAACAAAATGCATGTGAAAATGTAATTACATCTTCTAAATTATATAATAATATTCTATATAATATAACTTTAACTTCAGAAAATCATCCATTAGTAGAAAATATTTTTTCATTACCACATCCTATAAAAAATAAACCTATATATAGTATATCTAAAGATAATTTAAATAATCCAATACTAATTACATTATACTCTATTATACCTGGAATTTTACAAAAAAATGATATAAAAATTTTTACACAAAAAATAGAAGAAAGTATTAATAGTATTTCTTTTTATTCATTATTAACAAAACTTAGAAAAAACGCTAAAATAAATATTATTTCTACTTAATAAGTATATAATCATTATATTATTTTATATTAAATTTAATATTAAATTAATTTTTTAAAAAATATATTTATTATGTTAAATTTTATATTAAATTAAATTTTATATTATAATTTTATATTAATAATTTATATAAAATAAAACATTATAAAAATATATTTTATAATATAAATATTATTTATTTTAAAATTTAATTTACATAAAAAAATTAATATAATATTTTTAAAAATATTGGAGAAAATATGTTCTCTATTATACATTTTATATTTACTTTAATAATAATAATACTATTATCACTTTTAATATGTAAAAATCGTAAAAATATTCATATTATTTATGTAATAAAATTATTAATTATTGAAATGTTAATAGCATATTTTTTATTACATTCAGAAATTGGTTTAAATTTTATAAAAATATGTACAAAAATATTTGATAAACTTTTAGAATTTTCTGGACAAGGAACAGATTTTGTATTCGGTGGTATGGCTCAACAAAATTTAGCTTTCTTTTTTTTAAAAGTATTATGTCCTATAATTTTTATTTCTGCACTGATTGGTATTTTGCAATATATTAGAATTTTACCATTTATTATACAAATAATTGGTACTATTTTATCAAAAATTAGTGGTATGGGTAAATTAGAATCATTTAATACTATTAGTTCATTAATTCTTGGTCAATCTGAAAATTTTATTATTTATAAAGATATTCTTAAAAATATTCCAGAAAAACGCATGTATACTATGACAGCAACTGCAATGTCTACAGTTTCGATGTCAATTATTGGATCTTATATGACTATATTAGATGCTAAATTTGTAATAACAGCATTATTTCTTAATATATTTAGTACATTTATTATTTTATCCTTAATAAATCCATATGATATTATAGAAGAAAATTTGCAATTAAATAATCTTTATCAAGGAGAAAATTTTTTTGAAATATTAAGTACATATATATTAATTGGTTTTAAAATAACTATTATAGTTACTGCAATGTTAATTGGTTTTATTTCTTTAATTTCCGCATTAAATAGTATATTCAATATGATATTTGGTTTAAGTTTTCAAGATATTTTAGGTTATTTTTTTTATCCATTAGCATGGATAATGGGTATTCCTAAACATGAAATTCTACAAATTAGTAAAATTATGGCAATTAAATTAGTTTCTAATGAATTTGTAGCTATGATAGAATTAAAAAAAATATCTACTAATCTTTCCTTGCGTAGCATAGGTATGCTGTCAGTATTTTTAGTTTCTTTTGCAAATTTTTCTTCAATAGGTATTCTTTCTGGAGCAATCAAAGGATTAAATGAATATCAAGGTAATGTTGTGTTAAAATTTGGTTTAAAATTAGTATATAGCTCTACTTTAGTAAGTATTTTATCTGCTACAATAACAGGTCTTATATTAAATTAAATATTATATATAAAAATATTTTTAAAATATTAATTCAAATAATTTAATAAAAATTTCTATTAAATTTAAACTTAAAAATACAATATATTTTATAAGAAAATTATATAAAAAATAATTTTTAATTTATTATGTATTACATAAACATTATTTTAATTTAATTATAATTTTAAAATAATAATAAAATATATTTTAAAAAATTAAAATAAAAAATAATTTATATTATATAAATATAAATTTATTTTAAATTTTATTTTTTAAAATATAAGATAAAGCTATATCAATACGTTTTAAAGAACGTTCTTTACCAATTAAATATATCATAATATCCATACTAGGTGATTGTTCAATACCTATCATTGCTATACGTAATGGCATATTAACTTTACTTATATCTACATTTAATTCATTAATAGTATCCTTAATGACATTATGTATGTTTTTTAATGTCCATAATTTAATAATAAATAATTTATTTTTAATTATTTTTAATAATTCATAAGAAAATAAATTTAAATATTTTTTTGCAGAATTAATATCAAATTGAATAAAATCTTTATAAAAATAATAACAAAATTTTGCCATCTCTTTTAAAGTTTTACAACGTGTACTTAATAAAGTAATTACATCTTTTAATTTTGGTCCATTATTTATTTCAATTCCTAATTTATTAATATGCCAAGTTAAATATACTATTATCTCTTCTATAGAAAGAGAATTAATATATTTATGATTAAACCATTGTAACTTTTTAATATCAAAGATATTAGCAGATTTATTAATCATATCTAATTTAAAATATTTTTTCATCTCATCAAAAGAAAATATTTCTTTATTACCGTATGACCAACCTAAACACATAAGGTAATTTAATAATGCTTGTGGTAAATAACCTTCATTACGATAATACATAATTCCTAAAGCACCACATCTTTTTGATAACTTTTTTCCATTATTACTAAGAATCATTGAAATATGCGCATATTCTGGAATAGGTGCACCAAGTGCTTTTAAGATATTAATTTGACGTGGTGTATTATTTATATGATCTGTACCGCGAATAATATGACTAATTTTCATATCCCAATCATCTATCACTACACAAAAATTATAAGTAGGTAATCCATTAGTTCTACGAATAATTAAATCATCTAATTCTTGATTATTAAATTTTATTAAACCATGAATTTTATCATGAAATATTACTGATCCTTCTTTTGGATTACGAAAACGAACTACATATGGTTTATTATTAGTATAATTAAATTTATTATCACGACAATAACTATCATAACGTGGTTTTTCAATATTTTTTATTTGTTTTTTTCGAAGTATATCTAAACGTTTTTTTGAACAAAAACATTTATAAGCTGTACCATCAATTAACATATTATTAATTACTTCATTATAACGATCATAACGTTGTGTTTGAAAATATGGACCTTCATCCCAATTTAAATTTAACCAATTCATACTTTCTATAATTTCATTAATTGCTTCTGGATTAGAACGTTCTATATCAGTATCTTCAATACGAAGAATAAATTTCCCATTATTCTGACGAGTAAATAACCAAGAATAAAATGCAGTTCTAATACTACCTACATGTAAACATCCTGTAGGACTGGGTGAAAACCTAGTTTTTATTTTCATAAAATCCATACCTTAATATATAATATTATCAATAATACATATTTAAAATAAAAATAAAATTTATTATTACAATATAACTTGATAAAATCATAAAAACTTAGTATTATTTAATAAATTTATTTTAAATATTTTAAATTTATAAAATATAAAAATTAAAATTATTTCAAAAACTATTGATTCATGTTAAACTATCTTTATAATTTATATATTTAATAAATTAGGCGATTAGCTCAGTTGGTAGAGCACCTCCTTTACACGGAGGTGGTCGATGGTTCGAATCCGTCATCGCCTATCATTTTTTAAAAATAATTATATAATTAATATTAATATATTTAAATTAATAAATTATTATAACAAAATATTTTTTAATTTTAAAATATTTTTATTTTAATAAATATCAATATAATCAAATTATTATAATATATTTATTTTATATATTATAATTAATAATAATTTTATAAAAATTATTAATGATATTTTATTACATAATAAAATTTATAAAAATAAAAATAAAAATTATGTTCATATATAATTTTAAAAATAAAATAAACTTATAAAATTTTTATTATATTTTAATAAATTTTTTATCTTTAATAAAAACTATGAAATTAATAATTAAAAAAATTAATAAATTAAAAAATCTTTTACGTTATTATGAATATCAATATTATTCTTTTAATACACCTAAAATACCAGATATAGAATATGATCGTTTAATATATAAATTACATAAACTTGAAAATACTTATCCACATATAATTACTAATGATTCTCCAACTCAATGTATAGGCACTCCTAAGAAAATCCTAAATAAAATAAATCATGAAACACCAATGCTATCATTGGATAATGTGTTTAATGAAGATAATTTTTTAGAATTTTATAAACGAATACAAAATCGCTTACAAAATAATAATCCTTTAATTTTTTGTTGTGAATTAAAATTAGATGGATTAGCAGTTAATTTAATATATGAAAATAAAAAATTAATACATGCCTCCACTAGAGGCGATGGAAAAATTGGCGAGAATATTACAAATAATATAAAAACTATTAAAACTATTCCTAAATATTTAATTGGTAATAATGTTCCAAATAAAATAGAAATACGTGGTGAAGTATGTATGACGAAAACTGGTTTTAAAAAAATGAATGAAGAAGCAAGACGTAATAATAATAAAATATTTTCTAATCCACGTAATGCTGCTGTAGGATCAATTCTAAATAATAATCCAAATATTACAGAAAATAGACCTTTAACATTTTTTTGTTATAATATTAGCAGCATAAAAAAAAATCATAAATTACCTGATACACAATTTGAACAACTTATACAATGTAAAAAATGGGGTTTACCAATTAGTCATTCAACAAAAATTTGTATTGGATATCATCAAGTAATAACATTCTATAATAAAATTAAACAAAATCGTTCAAAATTTAATATTGATATTGATGGTATAGTAATAAAAATTAATAATATTAATTATCAAAAAATTTTAGGATGTTCATCACGAGCACCTAAATGGGCTATAGCTTTTAAATTTTGTTCACAAGAACAAATAACTATTATAAAAAAAATAGAATTTCAAATAGGACGTAGTGGAGCTATTACACCTGTTGCTCATTTACAACCTATATTAATATCAGGTGTAAATATTAGTCATGCTACATTATATAATAAAAATGAAATAAAACGATTAAAATTACATATTGGAGATTCAGTAGTAGTACAAAGATCTGGAGATGTTATTCCTAAAATTATAAGTGTTTTAAAAGATCGTCGCCCAAAAAATGCAAAAAAAATAATTTTTCCAAAATTCTGTCCAATATGCAATTCTGATATTCAGCACTTCAATAATGAAATAATAGCACGTTGTAGTGGAACTTTAATATGTACTGCACAACGCAAAGCAATACTTAAACATTTTGTTTCTAAAAAAGCTATGAATATAATTGGAATAGGAGATAAAATCATAGAACAATTAGTAGAAAATAAATATATAAAAAAACCAACAGATTTATTTTATTTATCTACTCAAACATTATTAACCTTAGATAATATAGGACAAAAATCAGCTAAAATATTAATTAATTCTATACATCAATCTAAAAATACTACTTTTTCTCGTTTTATATATTCTTTAGGTATTAATAAAGTAGGTGAAATAACTTCTAATCAATTAGCTGCATATTTTAAATCATTAGATGAATTGTATTCTGCTGATATTAATACTTTAAAAAAAATACCAAACATAGGTTTGACTATTGCGAAAAATATACGTAATTTTTTAGATCAAAAAAATAATAAAAAAATAATTTATGAATTAGTAAGTAAAAAAATAGGTATTAATTGGCAAAATATCACAACAATATCAAAAAAAAAATATCATCATTTTTTTAACAAAAAGAATATAGTATTAACTGGTAAATTTAATTGTATATCACGTAATTACATTAATAATTATCTAACAAACTTAGGTGCTAAAATTAATACAAATATTTCTAAAAAAACTAATTTATTAATTTCAGGAAATATTATTAGTAAAAAAATAATAATAGCAAAAAAATTAGGTATTCATATTATTTATGAAAAAGAATTTTTTAAATTAATAAAAATTAATTTAAAATAAAATTATATTTCAAAATTTTTATATTTTATATATATAAAATTACATTTAATATAAAATTTATATTTATAAATTTATAAAATATTATTAATTTAAAAAATTAATAAAAAAATATAACATAATTTTATGATAATACATTAATATATTTTAATAAACTAATAAAATTAATTATTAAATATAATAACATTAATTATTATAATTTAATATTATAAAAATACAAATATTAATTAATTTAAATTATATTAAAATATAAATATTCAATATCACAAATCAATTTAATTTATAATTATTAATTTATATTAATATTTTTATAAAAAATAAAAATTTTTTTTAAAAATTAATATTATTTATTTTTTTATAATAATTCAAGAATCTAATAAATTTAAAAAATTATTAAAATTATTAAATTAAAATTTATATTTCATTTAAAATATTAATATTTATTTTATTTTAATAAATTTTAATTGTATTTTGATTAATTATATAAAATAAATTAGTAATAATAAAAACATTAATGTAAATTAATAATTAATTAATTTTAAAGATATACTATTAATTTTTAAATAAAATAAAAAAATAATAATTTAAAATTAATTAAAAATATTTTTTATTAAAATAATTATAATTATTTTAATATATTATAAAATAATACTTTAATTAATTATTTTATTTTAAAATTTTTTTATTAAATAAAAATTACTATAATAAAATTTATTTAAAATAAAAAATTAAAAGCGCCTTTAAAGGTGCTTTTTTATAAATAAAATTAAATTTTATAATTTTTAATTATTAATTTTATAAATTAATTTAATATTTAATTTTATATAACTTTAATATATAAAATTAATTATTTTTTATTAAAAACAAATTATTTTACTTAATTATTGCTAAGATATCCTATATAAATAAAATAAAATTATTAAATAAAAAATTTTTATTTTTAAATTTAATATATCTAATATATTATTTTTATATAAATATTTAATATAATAAAATATTAAATAAAAAATTTATATTTTTTAAACAGTTTTAATATTAAAACTATTACTTGTAATACATTAAGGAAATATCTATGTTTCAACAAAAAATTACTATTACTGCTATCAATGGTCTACATATCCGTCCTGCTGCTCAATTTGTAAAAACAGCTAAAAATTTTGTTTCTGAAATTACTGTAACTTCTAATGGAAAAACTGCAAATGCTAAAAGCTTGTTTAAATTACAAACGCTTATATTAACTAAAGGTACTGTAATATCTATTAACGCTTCTGGTAAAGATGAACAAAAAGCTGTTGAACATTTAATAAAATTAATGTCAGAACTTAAATAATTTTCTTATTTTAATGAATATATATTAATCAATAATAAGGAAAAATTATGATTTCAGGTATTATAGTATCACCAGGTATTGCTTTTGGTAAAGCTCTTTTACTAAAAGAAGATAAAATTATTATTAATCAAAAAAAAATTTCTACAAATCTCATAGAAAAAGAAATTTCACGATTTTTTTCTGGACGTAATAAAACATCTGAACAAATACAAATAATAAAAACAAAAGCAGGTAAAACTTTTGGTAAAGAAAAAGAAGAAATTTTTGAAAGTCATATTATGTTATTAGAAGATGAAGAACTTGAAAAAGAAATTATAAATTTAATAAAAAATAAAAATATATCTGCTGATTCAGCTGTAAATATTGCAATAAAAAATCAAACATATGCTTTAGAAAAATTAGACGATGAATATTTAAAGGAACGAGCTAGTGATATACGTGATATAGGTAAACGTCTTATTAAAAATATACTTAATATACCAATTATTAATTTAAATATTATTCAAGATAAAGTTATCTTAGTAGCAGTAGATTTAACTCCATCCGAAACTGCACAATTAAATTTAAAAAAAATATTAGGATTTATTACTGATCTTGGTGGTCGAACTTCACATACTTCTATTATGGCTCGTTCTTTAGAATTACCAGCTATTGTAAGTACTAATAATATAACAAAAAAAATAAAAACTGGTGATAATATTATTTTAGATGCAATAAATAATAACATTTATATTAATCCTACAATTGAAATTATTAAAAATTTAAAAAATCTTCAAATTAAACATATTAATAAACAAAATAAATTAAAAAATTTAAAAGATTTACCAGCTATTACATTAGATGGGCATAAAGTTAAAATTTGCGCTAATATTGGAACTATTAATGATATTGCTAGCGCAAAACAAAATGGTGCTGAAGGAATTGGTTTATATCGTACTGAATTTTTATATATGAATCGTAATGCACTACCAACTGAAGATGAACAATTTCAAGCTTATAAAGATATAGTCGAAACTTTCAATTTAAAATCTATAATTATCCGAACTATGGATATTGGTGGTGATAAAGATATTCCATATATGCATCTACCTAAAGAAAATAATCCATTTCTTGGTTGGCGTGCTATTCGTATAGCAATGGATCATAGAAATATTTTACATGATCAAATAAGAGCTATTTTACGTGCTTCAATATTTGGAAAATTACGTATTATGTTTCCAATGATAATTTATGTAGAAGAAATACGTGATTTAAAATGTGAAATTAATAAATTAAAACAACAATTATATAAAGAAAATAAAGAATATGATAAAAATATTGAAATTGGTATTATGATTGAGACACCTTCCGCAGCTTCTATTGCTCATCATTTAGCAAAAGAAGTTGATTTTTTTAGTATTGGAACTAATGATCTTACCCAATACACCTTAGCAGTTGATCGTGGAAATAAAATGATTTCTCATCTTTATAATCCACTCTCTCCACCTATATTAACTCTTATTAAACAAGTTATTGATGCTTCACATGAAGAAGGAAAATGGACTGGAATGTGTGGAGAGTTAGCTGGTGATGAACAAGCTACTTTATTATTATTAGGTATGGGATTAGATGAATTTAGTATGAGTGCTATATCAATTCCACATATTAAAAAAATAATTAGAAATGCTAATTTTAAAAATGTACAAACATTAGCTATAGAAGCTTTAAAACAACCTACTACACAAGATTTAATGAATTGTATAAATACATTTACAAAAAAATAAATATTTTAATAAATTATTATTAACATTAAATTTAAAATTTAATTTTAAATTTAATGTTTAGGAGAAAAAATATGGGATTACTGAATACACTAAAATCATTAGTGTCTCATAATAAAAAAAATATAAATATTATTGAAATTATCGCTCCAATTTCTGGAAGTATTGTTAATATCGAAGATGTTCAAGATATTGTTTTTTCTGAAAAAATAATTGGTGATGGTGTTGCTATAAAACCTTCTGGAAATAAAATAGTTGCTCCTATTAATGGAAAAATTGGTAAAATTTTTGAAACAAATCATGCTTTTTCTATTAAATCTGATAATGGTATTGAACTATTTGTTCATTTTGGTATTGATACTGTTAAACTAAAAGGAAAAGGTTTTACAAGAATTGCTAAAGAAGGTCAAAATGTTAAAATAGGTGATATTATTATTATATTTAATCTTTCTTTTTTAAAAGAAAAAGCTAAATCAATATTAACTCCAATAGTTATCTCTAATATGGATGAAATTAAAGAAATCATCAAATTATCTGGAAATGTTATTTTTGGAGAAACACCAATTATGCGTATTAAAAAATAATTATTATATTACATAAAAATATAATTTTTAAAAATAATAATTAATTATACCTGACTTATATTTAATAGTCAGGTATAAACATAATAATATTGTATTTTAATAATTATACTTTTAAAAATATTTAAAATTAAATATATTGTAATAAAATATATTATATTTATAAATAAAATATTAAATAATAAAATTTATTAATCATATTTAAAATAAAATTATTTAATTATTAATTTATTATATATTTTATTATTTTAATAAAATTTAAAGATACTATTTAATATAATAAATAATTATTTAAATTATAAATATTTTAAAAAATTATTATAAAAATATTATATTTTATTTATAATGCAATAATTAATATTATATTTAATTTTAATATTTTAATTTTTATATAAGTTTATTAAATTAATTATAATATATAATTAATTTAATAAACTTATATAAAAATTATAATTATTTACAAAATATTATATAATATAAATTAAATATTTAAATAATATAAAATAATAAATATATATTAATTTTTATATTAAATTTCAATTATTAATAATTTATTTTAATATTAATAACATTTATTTTATTATAATAATATAAATCAAAATACGTCTTGGATTTTTTTTAATAAATAATAAAATATTTGTATATGTTATATTTATTTATTCAAATACTTTAATATCTCTTTTGTTTTTATATTCATTAAATCAACATTTCCTTTTGATTCTACATTTAAACGAACTAATGATTCAGTATTAGATACTCTTAAATTAAAACGCCATTCTGAAAATTCAATACTAATACCATCAGTAATATCAATAAATAATGCATGATCTTCATAAAAATTTCTAATATTTTTTATTTTTTCAGAAATATTAAATAATTTGAAATTAATTTCACCTGAAGTAGGATAAGCTTTAATACTATCAAAAACTAATTGACTCATATTTTTTTCTTTAATAGATAATAATTCAATTATTAATAACCATGGAATCATACCACTATCACAATAATTAAAATTACGAAAATAATGATGTGCACTCATCTCACCACCATAAATAGCATCTTCTTTTCTCATACATTCTTTAATAAAAGAATGTCCAGTTTTAGACATAATAGGAATACCACCAGATCGATTAACAATATCTATTGTATTCCAAAATAATCTAGAATCATGAATAATTTTAGAACCTATATTATGAATTAAAAAAATTTCTGCTAATAAACCAATTATATAATAACCTTCAATAAAATTTCCTTTCTCATCAAATATAAAACAACGATCAAAATCACCATCAAAAGCAATACCCATATCGGCTTTATGTGTTAATATAGCTTTAGCTGTATCATAACGACATTTAGATAATAATGGATTAGGAATACCATTAGGAAAATTACCATCTGGATAATGATGTATTTTTATGAAAGTAATAGGAATATTATTATTATTAAAACGATCTTCAATTTCATCAATTACATGACCTGCTGGACCATTACCAGAATTAATAACTAATTTCATAGATTTTAATATTGTTAAATCAATATAACTTAATAAATGATTTACATATTCTTTTAATATTGATATATTTTTACATTTTATATGGTTTTTAAATGATACTGTAGTAAAGATATTATTTTGAACTAATTTTTTAATTTCTAATAAACCATTATTAATACTAACTGGTTTTGCATCAGATTGAATAAGTTTCATACCATTATAATTTATTGGATTATGACTTGCAGTAACTTCTATACCTCCATCCATTTTAAGATAAACAGTAGCAAAATAAACCTCTTCTGTTCCAGTAATTCCAATATCATATACATCAACTCCTGAATCTTGTAATCCATTTACTACAGCTAATTTTAAAATTTCACTACTTAAACGTACATCTCTACCAATAATAACTCGCAATGGTTTAAAATATTCTGCATAAGCACGACCAATATGATATGCAATATTTTCATTAAATTCTTTACCTAATTGACCACGAATATCATATGCTTTAAAACAAGTTAAATTATTCATTTAAACCTCAAAATTTAATAAAAAATATCATAATATTTAATATAAATTAAGTTTATTTTTCAATAAATATTTAAATCTAATAAATATTAAAATAAATATTAAAAATATTTAATATTTATTATTTTAAAAAACTATAAAAATATTTTATATTTAAAAATAATATTTATTATATTTTTAAATATAAAATATTTATTTTAATTTAAATTAATATTAATTATTATAAATTTTATAAAAAAAAAATAAAATTAAATTTTATATTAGTTAATATAATTATATAATAATATTATAAAAATAATAAAATATTATCTATAAATATATAATTTATGTATTAATTTTAAAAATAAAATTATTTTTATGTATTATATAAATAATATCAAAAATTTTAAAATAAAAATAATATTTATTATAAATATTATTTACAAATTTATTTATAAATTTGTAAATATAAAATTAATACAAAAACATTTTATTTTATAATATTATAATAATTAAAATCAAAAAATATATATTTTATATCTAAAAATAATAAAATAAAACATATAAAAATAAATTAATATTAAAAACAATTTTTATTTACTTTTAAATTAAATAATTTATATTAAAATTTAAAATATATTTATATAAATAAATATAATTATTTATTAATATAAAATTAATATATAATATTTTATTAAAAAAATTATATTATTTATTTTATTAAAATAATATATTATTTTAATAAAATTTTTTAATTAAAGTTGAATTTTATTTATTAAATACCCATCATTCTAATATAAAATAAGATATCTAAATTGCAGGTAAAATTAGTTATATGGAATGGATTGCAAATCCCACAATATGGGTAGGTTTAACTACTTTAGTTATATTAGAAATTGTTTTGGGTATTGATAATCTTGTTTTTATTGCTATTTTAGTTGAAAAATTACCAAAAAAACAAAAAGATAAAGCTTTTCGTATTGGTTTATTAATTGCATTATTTATGCGATTAATACTATTAACTTCTATTTCTTGGTTATCTACACTTACTAAACCAATATTTACAATTATTACACATATTTTTAGTGGTCGTGATTTAATTATGCTTATTGGAGGATTATTTTTATTATTTAAAGCTACTATAGAATTAAATGAACAATTAGAAGGTAAAGATAAAGAACAAAAAACATCACATAAAATAATTTATTTTTGGACAGTAGTAATACAAATTGTAGTACTTGATGCTATTTTTTCTTTAGATTCTGTTATTACTGCTGTTGGAATGGTAGATAATTTAATAGTAATGATGATTGCAGTATGCATTGCTATTAGTATGATGTTATTCGCAAGTAAACCTTTAACTAATTTTATTAATACTCATCCTACTATTGTTATTTTATGCCTTAGTTTTTTATTAATGATTGGTTTTAGTTTAATTGCTGAAGGATTTGGATATTATATTCCTAAAGGTTATTTATATGTAGCAATTGGGTTTTCTATAATGATTGAAATGTTTAATCAATTAGCACAATTTAATCGTAGAAGATTTTTATCTAATATCAGATCATTACGAGAACGTACTGCAGAAGCAATATTACGAATGCTAAGTAATAAACATGAAGAAATACAAAATGATAATCATAACATAAATATATTAAATAATAATTCAAATAATGAAATTTTTAATCAACAAGAACGACATATGATTGAACGTGTTATGGGAATGGCTCGTCGTACAGTTAGTAGTATTATGACTTCACGTCATAATATAGAATATCTTGCATTAAATGATTCTCAAGAAAAATTTACTCAATTATTAGAAAAAAATCAACATACACGTATAGTAATAGTAGAAAATAATACTAATAATGAACCTTTAGGTGTTATTTATGTAATTGACATATTAAAACAACAATTAATACAAAAAACATTAGAATTAAAAACTCTTATTCGTCAACCAATTATTTTTCCAGAACAATTAACATTACTAAGTGCATTAGAACAATTCCGTAATGCAAAAACTCATTTTGCTTTTATAGTAGATGAATTTGGATCAGTAGAAGGTATAGTAACTTTAACAGATGTAATGGAAACTATTGCTGGAAATCTTCCAGAAGATGATGAAGAAATTGATGTACGACATGATATTAAAAAAAATGAAGATGGTAGTTGGATTGCTAATGGTTATATACCATTAGAAGATCTTATATTATCCTTACCATTAAAATTAGAAAAAAAACGTGAATATAATACTTTAGCTGGTTTATTAATGGAATATAGTCAACGTATTCCACAAAAAGGTGAACGTTTATGTATTGGAAATTATATTTTCGAACCATTAGAAATAAATAGCCATCGAATTTTAAAAGTAAAAATTACTCCAATATAATACTATAAATAATTAATTTATTAATTTAATTAAATTTAATATATTAAAAATAATATTTAATAACAAAATTTATATTCTAAAAAAAAACAAAAAATAAATTTTAATATTAAAATATTTATAATTAATATCATTCTATAAAAATGTTTTAATCTTTATCAAACCGACTCACCGCAGCACCTTGTTGATCATAATACTTAGCATCTTGACGACTATTATAAGGACGTATAGCTGGACCAGATAAAAGTTCAAAACTAAGAGCACCAATAAACATACCAGGCCGTAATGCTAAAGGTAATTTACCAGAATTATAAAATTCTAATACAATACATCCACGCCAACCAGGATCAATACGATGAGCAGTAACATGTACCATTACTCCTAAACGAGCTAAAGAAGAACGACCATCCAACCAACCAATTAAATTATTTGGTAATGTTATGGATTCAAAAGTTACTGCTAATGCTAATTCACCTGGATGCAAAAAAAATGCTTCACCTTCTGATAATATGATTTCATCACTCATTACATGATCTATTTCAGCAGTACCTGTATTTTTAGGAATACTAAAATCAATAAATGCAGCAGTATGACCTAAAAATACTCTAAAATACTTACCTAAACGTACATCTACTGTAGCACCATTTATCCGTTCAGTTGGTGGACGAGGTGAAATTACTAATTTTCCACTATCTAACCAAGTTTCTATATCACGATCACATAATCTCATCTTTTTATTCCATTAAAATATGTAAATAAACAAAATTAATATCTTTATAAATAAAAAAATAAATCTATAAAAAAATCATTCAAAAAATTGACTGATTTTAGCTTTTAAAATATCAATTGCTATACGATTTTTACCACCTCTAGGTACAATAATATCAGCGTATTGTTTAGAAGGTTCAATAAATTGAAAAAACATTGGACGTACAGTTTTTTTATATTGTGCCATTACAGAATCTATAGAACGACCACGCTCATTAACATCACGTCTCATACGACGCATAAGACAAATGTCTAAAGGTGTATCAACAAAAATAGAAAAATTCATTTCTTGTCGTAAACGACTATCTGTTAATAATAAAATTCCTTCTAAAATAATTACTTTTTTTGGTTTTAGATGTCGAGTTTCTTTTTTTCGTGTATGTTGAGAATAACTATATAATGGTATTTCTATTGAATGACCTGATTTAAGAATTTGTAAATGTTGAAATAATAAATTATGATCCATAGCACTAGGATGATCATAATTAGTTTTAATTCTTTCTTCCATAGTAAGATATTTTTGATCTTTATAATAACTATCTTCAGGAATAACACCAATATGTTCATCTCCAACTTGTTCACATAGTTCACGATACAATGTACCAGTAATAAGACTTTTTCCAGAAGCAGATGCACCAGATATACCAAGTATGACACATTGATACGACTTCTTAGTCATAAAATTCACAACCTAATTTCATAGTGTAAAAGGTAGGAACTAAAGCACATTAATTATAAATTATAAATAATCTTTAGATTATATAATTAAAAATAAAATATTACTTTTAATTATTAATTTAATACTATTAATTAATATTTTAAAATATAAAATTCTTTATATACTAAATAAATTTAATAAATATTAAAAATATTAAAATTTACTAAAATATAAAAATAACTTATATATAACATTTAAATATAAAATCCATTTAAAATAAATTTTAAATATAATATATATTATATTTTAAAATACTTTTCATAATAAACATTATATTTCTTTTGAATCATTTATTATATTATTTATTTGATCAACTTTAATACGATGAAAAAGTGTATTAAATACCATAATTTTTTTACCTAATAAAGGCTTATCCAGAGTATTCCATTGTAATTTAGTATTTAAAAATTTTTCACTACGTATAACTAACATAGGTAAAATTGGACTTAAATAAATTATTAACACACGAAATAAATTAATACCCATAGAACAAATAGATTGTAAATTAATATTATAACCTTCTTTTTTTGCTACTATCCAGGGTGCTTGTATATCTATATAACGATTTGCTAAATCAGCTAAAATAATAATTTCACGAACCACATAACTAAATTCACGATTACAATAAGCAGAACCAATACGTTTAGAAGCATCTATAAAAATCTTATATAAATCTATATCAGATAATGTATAAGATAACCAACCATTAAAACATTTATTAATAAATCTAGAACTTCGAGAAGCTAGATTCACTATTTTATTTACAATATCACTATTTACACGTTGTATGAAATCTGTAAGATTTAAATCAATATCATCAATACGAGAAGATAATTTAGTAGCATAATAATAACGTAAACAATCACTATCTAAATATTTTAAATATGTTTTTGCTTTAATATAAGTGCCACGTGATTTAGACATTTTCATACCATTAACCATTACATAACCATGTACAAATAAATTAGTAGGTGTTCTAAAATTACTACCTTCTAAAATAGCTGGCCAAAATAAACTATGAAAATAAATAATATCTTTACCAATAAAATGATATAGTTCAGTATTAGTATTTTTATTCCAAAATTCATTAAAATTTATATTAGTATGTTTATTACATAAATTTTTAAAAGATCCCATATAACCAATAGGAGCATCTAACCAAACATAAAAATATTTATTTAATGTATGAGGAATTTTAAAACCAAAATAAGGTTTATCTCGAGAAATATTCCATTGTTTTAAACCAGATTTAAACCACTCTTTCATTTTATTAGCTACTTGATCTTGCAGTGTACCAGAATAAATCCATTTTTTTAACATAGTGCTAAATTTAGGTAAATTAAAAAAAATATGTTCAGACTTACGTATTTCTGGTATAGCACCAGAAATTACAGACTTTGGATTAATTAATTCTATAGGATTATAAATTGCACCACATAATTCACAATTATCACCATATTGATCTTTTGCTTTGCATATTGGACAATTACCTTGTATAAAACGATCTGGTAAAAACATTTCTTTTTTAGGATCATATAATTGAGATATATAACGTTTACTAATAAAATTATTTTTATTTAAACAATTATAAATAAAATTTAATAATTCAAAATTCTCATTACTATGAGTTGAATGATAATTATCATAACTAATATTAAAACCTATAAAATCATGTTTATGCTCCTTTTGTATTTTAGCAATCATTTTTTCTGGAGTAATTTTTAATTGCTTTGCTTTTAACATAATAGGAGTACCATGTGCATCATCTGCACAAATAAAATAAACTATATTACCACGCATACGTTGATAACGAACCCAAATATCAGCTTGAATATGTTCAAGCATATGACCTAAATGAATAGATCCATTTGCATAAGGTAGTGCACACGTTACTAACATTTTTTTTATTATTTTATTCATAGTGAGCACTTAATTTATAAATTAAACAAATTATTATTAATATTAAATTACTAATTATATTTAAATAAAATATTTAATAATTAAAGATAATATTTAAAATAATATCATATTATATATAATATAAAAATATCAACAACATTATATTAATAATAATCATTATATTTAATACTTTTATTTATAATAAATATTAAATATATTTAAATAAATAAAAATTATAAATTTTATATTTATTTAAAATTTAAAATTTTAAAATATTTATTATATATTTTTAATATTTTAAATATTGATTTTGAACACATTACTTATTAATATTTATATAAATAATATAATCTATAAAAATTTTCATTAATTTACTATATAACTATTCTCAATAAAATAATAAAAATATTTAAAAATAATTAATTTATTTTTAAAAAATAAAATATTATTTCATATAAAAATTAATTATAAAATTTATAATTTAAAATATATAAAAATTTTATTTTTTTTATAAAATAAAAAATTATTATAATATAATACTTATAAAATATAAATATATTAAATATATTTTTTTAAAATATATTTAATATTCATTCATTATAAATATTAATTTAAAAGGAACAATATGAAACAAAAAATAATTAATATTTTTGATATAAATATATCAAATAATTTACCTTTTGTATTATTTGGTGGTATGAACGTATTAGAATCACGAGAATTAGCAATGCGTATTTGCGAACATTATGTTAATGTTACCAGAAAATTAAATATTCCTTATATTTTTAAAGCTTCTTTTGATAAAGCTAATCGTTCTTCTATTCATTCTTATCGAGGACCTGGACTAGAAAAAGGAATAAAAATTTTTGAAGAAATCAAAAAAACTTTTAATGTAAAAATTATTACTGACGTTCATGAAATACATCAAATAAAATCTATATCTGAAATAGTAGATATAATACAACTACCAGCATTTTTATCTAGACAAACTGATTTAATTATAGCTATGGCAAAAACAGGAAAGGTAATTAATATAAAAAAACCTCAATTTATCAGTCCTTATCAAACAAAAAATATAGTTAATAAATTTAAAAAAAATGGTAATAATAACATAATATTATGTGAACGTGGAAGTTGTTTTGGATATGATAATTTAATAGTAGATATGCTCGGTATAGATATTATAAAAAAAATAACTTATGGATGTCCTGTAATACTAGATGTTACTCATTCATTACAAATACGAGATCCATTTAGTAAAATTTCTAATGGACGTCGTGAACAAATTATTTCATTAGCTAAATCTGGTATAGCAGTTGGATTAGCTGGTCTTTTTATTGAAGCACATCCAGAACCTAATAATGCAAAATGTGATGGACCATCTGCATTACCATTAAATAAATTAAAACCATTCTTAATACAAATAAAAGCAATTGATGATTTAATTAAAAGCTTTAAAACTATAAATACCTATCAATAAATTTATTTTTTTTTACTAAAATAATAATTTTTATTTTACTTATCATTTTTAATTCATAAAAATAATATTTAATTTATAAATAAAAAGCATCATAATTAAATAAAATTTAATAAATTAATATTTTTATTTAAAATATATAAAATAAATTTTAAATATATGTAATTTATATATTAATATAATATTTATTTTATAAATTTTATTTAATATCTATTAAAATAAAAATAATAAATTTAAATTTATAATAATATTATTATATATTATTTAAAATATAAAAATTTTAATTATATATATAAAAATAATAATAAAATTAATAAATAATAATATATAAAATATCTTTTAATATAGGAAATTAGTATGGTAGTAAGTACAGTACCTAAACCTTGTGATTTAATTATTTTTGGTGCTAAAGGTGATTTATCACGTCGTAAATTAATACCTTCTTTATATCAATTAGAAAAATCTGGATATATTCATCCAAATACAAAAATTATAGGTGTTGGTCGTGCTAATTGGGACAAAAAAACCTATACTAAAATAGTACGAATTTCTTTAGAAACTTTTATCAAAGAAAATATAGATGATAAAATATGGAAAATATTAAGTGAACGTTTAGATTTTTGTAATTTAGATATATATAATACTAAAAGTTTTATAAAATTAAGTAAAATGTTAGATCAAAAAAATAGAATTACAATTAATTATTTAGCTATGCCATCAAATACTTTTAATGCAATTTGTAAAGGATTAGGAAAAGCTAAATTAAATTATGAACCAGCACGATTAATAATTGAAAAACCATTAGGAAAAGACTTAATTTCCTGTCAATTAATTAATCATCAAGTATCAAAATATTTTAATGAATCACAAGTTTACCGTATTGATCACTATCTCGGAAAAGAAACAGTACTAAATTTATTAGCATTAAGATTTGCTAATTCTTTATTTTCTTCTAATTGGAATAATCGTACTATTGATTCAGTACAAATTACTGTAGCAGAAGAAGTAGGTATTGAAGGAAGATGGAGTTATTTTGATCAAACCGGACAAATGCGTGATATGATTCAAAATCATTTATTACAAATTCTAACTATTATTGCCATGTCACCTCCAGTAGATTTATCTGCTGATCGTATTCGTGATGAAAAAGTAAAAATATTAAGATCATTATGTTCTGTAAATCAAAAAAATATAAATAATATTTCTGTACGAGGACAATATATATCTGGATTTATACAAGGAAAAAAAGTACCAGGATATTTAGAAGAAGAAGGTGCTAATAAAAATAGTTGCACTGAAACTTTTGTATCAATACGTGTAGATATTAATAATTGGCAATGGGCAGGAGTACCTTTTTATTTACGTACTGGAAAACGTTTACCAATAAAATGCTCAGAAGTAGTAATATACTTTAAAAATCCCCCAATTAATTTATTTAGTAATTCTTATCAACCACTATTAAAAAATAAATTAATAATAAGACTTCAACCAGATGAAGGAATTGAAATTCAAATTTTAAATAAAACACCCGGATTAGATCATAAACATCGTTTACAATCTACTAAATTAGATTTAAGTTTTTATAAAACTTTTAATCAAAATTATATCTCAGATGCTTATGAAAGATTATTATTAGAAAGTATGCGTGGTATTCAAGCATTATTTGTACGTCGTGATGAAATAGAAGAAGCATGGAAATGGGTTGATTCTGTAATACATGCATGGAAAAAAACTAATACAATACCTAAACCATATAAAGCTGGTACTTGGGGTCCTGTAGGATCATTAATTATGATAACTAGAGATGGTCGTTTTTGGAATGAATTTAAATAATATATAAATATATTTTTTTAAATAATATAAAACATAATAAATAAAAAAATATAAATACAATTTTTTGTTGATTATGTTTTGTATTATTTTTTTAAAAATAATAAGAATTAAAATTTAAATTATTTATTTTTTTAAAATCATAAAAATTATTATAATATTTTAAAATAAAATTTAATATATTAATTTATTTTAATACTTTATAATATTATTATATATTATAAAGTATGTTTTATTTTATTAAATAAAATAGAATTAAAAATTATTTCATTAAATATTATTTTAATATATTTATTTTTTAAAATATATAAATTAATAATATTAATTATATAAATATTTATTTATACTTAAAATATTTTATGTTTTAAAAAAATTTTAAAAATATTTAATGAATTTATTATAATTTTAATTAAAATCTTAATTACTATTTTAATAAATTTAAATTATAAAATTTAAATAAAATTAATACATATTTTTCTATAAAAATATTGTTAAATATATGATTTTCATGATATAAATCATAATATATTTAATAAATAAAAAAAATTTAAAAATATCAATATTTTTAAATTTTAAATTAATAATTATTAAATTCAAATTAAGGTTCCATATCATTATTTAAAAATGATAGGAATTAATATTAACAAATTATATCAATAATATTAAAAATATGATAGAAAAACGTAATATCTTTTTAATTGGACCTATAGGTTCTGGAAAAAGTACTATTGGACGTCATTTAGCTCAAAAATTAAATATAGAATTTTTTGATTCTGATAAAGAAATTGAACAACGTACTGGAGCTGATGTAAATTGGGTATTTGATATAGAAGGTGAAATAGGTTTTCGTAATCGAGAAGAAAAAATAATTAATGAACTTACTAAAAATCAAGGAATAGTATTAGCTACTGGAGGTGGGTCAATAAAATCACAGAAAACTAGAAATAATTTATCCGCACGAGGAATTGTAATTTATTTAAAAACTAGCATAGAAAAACAATTAACTCGTACTCAACGTGATAAAAAACATCCATTATTAAAAACTAATTTTCCATTAAATGAAATGTTAGCATCACTAGCAAAAGAATATAATCCATTATATAATAAAATTGCTGATATAACTATTCGTACTGATAATCAAAGTGCTAAATTTGTAGCTAATCAAATTATTTTAATATTAGAAAAAAATTAATGTCATGTTATAAACAATAAATTATTTAATATAAATTTTAAATAAAATTATATTTTTAAAAATATATTATAATAAATATATAATATATTTGTTATAATTATTAATTAATAAATATTATTAATATTATCTAATTAATAAAATTTTAACTTAATTTTTTCATTTAATTTTTATGCTTTAAATCTTAAACCTATTTATTCTTCAAGAGAAAGCATATCATGCTATTGTCAGAATTTGAATGTAGTAAACATCAAACACACTTAGAAAAATTACCTAAACTCCCTCAAAAATTAGATAATATCCATACTTTATATACACCATTAGATTTTCGTATTACATTACTAAAATCTATTTCTAATGCTACACAATATATTTATTTTGTTGCACTATATTTGCATAATGATGATGCAGGAAATCAAATACTTAATGCATTATACAAAGCTAAACAATTACGTCCTAAATTAGAAATTTATATTTTTGTTGATTGGTATCGAGCACAACGTGGATATATCGGTTCTAATACCAATAATACTAATGCTAATTGGTATTATTCCATGACAAAAAAATATCCCAATATTTCTATACCAATTTATGGTGTACCAATAAATACAAAAGAAATTTTAGGCGTATTACACTTAAAAGGATTAATTTTTGATGATACTGTTATTTATACTGGAGCTAATATTAATAATGTTTATTTACATAAACATAAAAAATATCGTTATGATCGTTATCAATTAATTAAAAATCCTATTTTAGCTAAAATTATGATTAATTATATCAAACATAATATATTAACTTCAAATGCTGTAAAACGTTTAGATTATAAAAATCAAAAAAAAATAAAAATTAAAAATGAAATACGAAAATTTCGTTTTAATTTAAAAAATATGAATTATTATTTAAATACTAAAACAAATAATACTAAACTATCAATAACTCCTTTAATAGGACTAGGTAAAAATAATATACTTAATACTACTATATATCATCTAATTTTATGTGTTAATAAAAAACTGATATTTTGTACACCTTATTTTAATTTACCACCATTATTATTAAAAAATATTATTTATTTACTTCAACAAGGTAAACAAGTAGAAATTATTGTTGGTGATAAAACTACTAATGATTTTTTTATTCCAGAAGAAAAGCCATTTAAAATTATTAATATTTTACCTTATCTTTATGAAATAAATTTACGTTTATTTCTTAATAAATTACAAAAATATATAGATACTGGTCAATTAATTGTTCGTATTTGGAAAGATGGTAATAATAGTTATCATTTAAAAGGAATATGGGTAGATAATAAATGGCAATTAATTACAGGACATAATTTAAACTTACGATCTTGGAGATTTGATTTAGAAAATGCTATTTTAATTCATGATCCTGAAAATATTATGTATGAACAAAAATATAAAGAATTAACATGTATTCGTACCCATACAACTATAATTAAAAAATATTTAGAATTACAAGAAATTCAACAATACCCAAAAAAAATAAGAAAATTTATTTGTTATCTTCGTTATATTTATATTGATAAATTAATTAATTATATACTGTAAATATACATATTAAATATTTAATAAAATTAAATTATTTTCCAATTAAATTATTAATAATATTTTAATAAAAAATATTATAAAATATTTAACATATAATAAATTATTTTATTTTAATTATTAAATATATTGATATTTTATAATATTATATAAGATTATTAATTAATATTATATCAAAATAATTTTTTAATAAAATATTTTAAATTATAAAATTTAATTTTATATATTTTAAATAATTAACACTATTAATTATAATATTTACTAAAATACCTTAAATTATATTTAATTTTATTTTAATATATTTATTATTAAATATGAAAAAAATTTGCGATATATTGATTAGTAATTTACAATAATTTGTTATCATATACAAAATATGTAATTTTTTAAATAAAATGAGGTATAATATTGTATATATTTGATATTTTCAGTAAAGAAGTTTTTAATAAAAACGTTAATGTTAAATATCACTTCTTCTGCCGATCCTTATCTTAATGCCTCAAATAAGTAATGAATTTAATTTATATATATAGCGTAAAACGCTGAAACAATCACAGGAAAGATTCAAAATGGCAAAGATTAAAGGTCAAGTTAAGTGGTTTAATGAGTCTAAAGGTTTTGGTTTTATTACCCCGATTGATGGAAGTAAAGATGTTTTTGTACACTTCTCTGCAATTCAAGGAAATGGTTTTAAAACTTTAGCTGAAGGTCAAAACGTAGAATTTGAAATTCAAGATGGACAAAAAGGTCCATCAGCAATAAATGTTATTGCAATATAATTAACATAAAAGTAATATTAAAAGCCCTAGCTATTAAAGCTTGGGCTTTTAATTGTTAAAAACTATTTATTTAAAATAAAATTACATATTTTATTTATTAAATATTTATTAATTTATATATTTTTAAAATATTATATTAATTTGTTTATATAATATTATTTTAAATAATTTATGTTAAAATAATATTTTATAATATATTTATATTTTATTTATAAAATAAACATTAAATAAATATCTCTCCTAAAATATAAAATAAATTTTATAAAATTTATTTTATATTTTAAAACCTACAAATAATCTCTCTATAAAAATTAAAATATTTTGTATATTCTAAATAAAATACTATATATTTTAATATTTTTATTAATTTAGATCTAAATATTTTTCTAATATATAAATATTATATGTAATTTAATTTTATTTATAAAAATCATAAATAAAATTAATATAAAATCATTTTAATAATTATAAAATATTAAATTATTACTATTATTAAATTAATTTTTATTATAAAAAATTAATTTAATAAATTATATTTATATAATTTAAAATATTAAATGATATAAATATAATATATTTTCTTATATATTTAAAATTTATAATTAATAAATTATAACTCAAAGAATAAGATAAAAATTAATAATATAAAAATAAAATTTTTAAAAAAAAATATTAATTAAATTTATTCAATATATAACTATACAATAAAATGTAATAAAAAAATTCCTTGGGTAAATAAAATTAATATGAAAGAGGTATTAAATGAAACGTGCAGTTATTACTGGCTTTGGAATCATTTCCAGTATTGGTAATAATAAAAAAGAAGTAAAAGAAAATCTTCAAAAAGGAAAATCTGGAATTACTTTTTCTCAAGAATTAAAAAATTCAGGTATGCGTAGCCATATATGGGGTAATATAAAATTAAATACTACTGGTTTAATTGATCGAAAAATAATGCGTTTTATGAGTGATGCATCTATTTATGCTTATCTCTCTATGAAAGAAGCTATTAAAGATGCTAATTTAGAATTAAATTATATATCTAATGATCGTACAGGTTTAGTAGTAGGATCTGGAGGAGGTTCGCCACGAAATCAAGTTGCTGGATGTGATAGAATGAGAATGAAAGGTTTACGTGGTGTAGGTCCATATATGGTAACTAAAGCTATGGCTTCGGGTATTGCTGCTTGCTTAGCAACTGCATTTAAAATTCGAGGTGTAAACTATTCTATTAGTTCAGCATGTGCTACTTCTGCGCATTGTATAGGACATGCAGTAGAATTAATAAAATTAGGAAAACAAGATATAATCTTTGCAGGAGGAGGTGAAGAATTATGTTGGGAAATGGCGTGTGAATTTGATGCAATGGGTGCATTATCTACTAATTATAATGATAATCCTAAAAAAGCTTCACGTACTTATGATAAAGCACGTGATGGTTTTATTATTTCCGGGGGTGGTGGTATAGTAGTTGTTGAAGAACTAGAACACGCATTGATGCGAGGTGTTCATATTTATGCAGAAATTATTGGTTATGGAGCAACTTCTGATGGGGCAGATATGGTAGCACCCTCAGGAGAGGGCGCTGTACGATGTATGAAAATGGCATTATTAAATATCAATACTCCTATTGATTATATCAATGCACATGGTACATCTACACCTATTGGTGATATTAAAGAATTAGAAGCAATTCGTGAAGTATTTGGTAATCAAACCCCAGCAATATCAGCTACTAAAGCTATAACTGGTCATTCTTTAGGTGCTGCTGGTGTACAAGAAATAATTTATTGTTTACTTATGATTGAATATGAATTTATTGCACCAAGTATTAATATTGAAAATCCAGATAAACATACAATTGGTATTAATATTATTACAAAACCAACATGGCGTAAATTAATTACTGTTATGTCTAACAGTTTTGGTTTTGGTGGAACTAATGCTACATTAATTATTAAAAAAATAACTTAATAATTAATTTTAAATCGCATAGTTCAAATATTATTTAAATATTGTTCTATGCGTTTTAAATAAAAATTTATAAAAATAATAATCATTATATAAATATATAATTCTTTATAATTATATTAATAATATTTTATTTAAATTATTTTAATATTATTTTATATATATAAATTAATATTATGTATAATAAATATATTATAAATAAAAAATTAATAATATTTATTATTTTATAAAAAATATAAATAAATAATTATTAAATAAAATTTAATTTAAATTAATATAATATCTTAAATAAATTCAATACTTATAAAATTGAAATATATAAATTTTTTTAATAAAATTATTAAATAACTAATATTTATAAAATACTTTGAAGATTTTTTTAAAAAAAAATTCTAATAATGATTATATTAATTAAAATTAATTATAAATATTAATAATAATTATTTAATTCTCTCAAATAAAATGAATAAAAATATTTTTTATATAAATAATAAATATAATATTTAAAAATGTATAATTATTATAACTATATATAGTAATTATAAATTATGTTAAAAATAAAATTATTTTATTAATTTATATAATATATAATATAATAACATAATATATTAATATAATTAATTAATATAAATTAAACATATATATATAAAATTTTTTAATTAAAAATTAATATTTTAATAATTTTTTATAAATAAAATTTATATAAAAATTTAATTAATATTTTTTATGAAAAATTAATATATAAATAATTTAAAAATTAATAATAATTTATATATAATCATATAATATTTAAAAAATATTTTATAAAAATATTTATTAAATTAATTTTAAAAAATTAATTTATTTTTAATATTTTATATATTAATTAATAATATTTTTATATAAAATATTATTATTATATAATATTTTAATAATTTAATAATTAATAAACAATATAAATCATAATTATTAAAAAAAAATAAATTATATATATTTTATATTTTTATTTTAATATACTATAATAAAAGAGTTACTATTAAAATCTACTCATAAGTTAATAAATATAGTTTATAATATAAACTTATTAATACATAATATTCTAAATAAAATAACTTAAATTTATAATTATATCTGATAAAATAGTGTTTTATAATGAATGTTATATTTAATTTTTTATAAAATTATCAATACAACCTATATTATACCTATAGTAGTTATATTTATTGTCGAAGGAAATTTTCATGTCAAATATGATTAAAGGTCAAGTAAAATGGTTTAATGAATCAAAAGGCTTTGGTTTTATTACTCCAGCAGATGGAAGTAAAGATGTATTTGTTCATTTTTCTGCCATTCAAGATCAAGGATTTAAAACTTTAGCAGAAGGACAAAATGTACAATTCTCTATTGAGAATGGAGCTAAAGGTCCATCAGCAGCTAATGTTACTGCAATTTAATTAGTTATTTATAATCTCTATGTATATAATATTACTAATTATATATTGTTAATATAATAGCTCTTTAATACTAACAAGCTAGATTAATTCTTAGCTTGTTAGTAATTTATTATAATTTTATTTATTTTAATATTTTAAAATTTATTGAATATTTTTAAAAAATAATAAATTAAAATTTTTATTAAATTAATTACATATTAAAAATTAAATTTCACTCTCTTATATATTAATATAAAAATAATTAATTATAATCTTATTAATAAATATAATAATCCTTATTATATAAAAAAACCTATATCTTACCATTTTACTTAATCTAAATTAATTTTAATTAATATAAATTTATAAAAAATAAATATATAAAATTACTTATTCTAATTATAGGACATTATAATGCTAAAAAATTCTAAAATTAATAATAACTTTATATCAAAAAAAAACTTAAAAAGAAATTTAAGTAATAGACATATTCAATTAATGTCTATAGGTGGTGCAATTGGTACAGGTTTATTTATGGGTTCAGGAAAAACTATTAATTTAACTGGTCCTTCTATTATTATAGTATATATAATTATTGGATTTATATTATTCTTTCTTATGCGTGCTATGGGTGAACTATTATTATCAAATTTAAAATATCAATCATTTAATGATTTTACTTCAGATTTAATTGGTCCATGGGCTGGATTTTTTACTGGTTGGACTTATTGGTTTTGTTGGTTAGTTACTGGTATTGCTGATATAATAGCTATTACATCTTATACTCAATTTTGGTTTCCTAATTTATCTCAATGTATTACTTCATTGATATATATAACATTATTATTTTGTTTAAATTTAATAACAGTAAAAATATTTGGAGAAACTGAATTTTGGTTTGCAATAATAAAAATTATTGCAATTATGAGTTTAATTATTTCTGGTTTAATTATGATTTTTATGAAATTTCAATCACCATTAGGTATTATTGCATCGTTTTCTAATCTTTGGAATAATGGTGATTTTTTTCCAAAAGGTATAAATGGTTTTTTTGCAAGTTTTCAAATAGCAATATTTTCTTTTGTTGGTATTGAATTAGTAGGTACTACTGCAGCAGAAACTATTAATCCAGAAAAAAATTTACCACGTGCTATAAATGCTATTCCATTACGAATTATTATGTTTTATATTTTTACATTAATTATTATTATGTCAGTTACACCTTGGAATTTAATTGTTACATATAAAAGTCCATTTGTTGAATTATTTTCTATTTTTGGTTTACCATCATCAGCTAATATTATTAATTTTGTAGTATTAACTTCAGCTATTTCTTCTGCTAATAGCGGAATATTTTCTACTAGTCGTATGTTATTTGGATTAGCCAAAACAGGTAATGCACCTAAAATATTTAATAATCTCTCTTATCAATCAATACCAATAAATGGATTAATTTTTTCATGTATATGTTTATTATCTGGAACAATATTAATTTTTTTAATTCCTAATATAATGATAATATTTACTTTAATTACTACTGTTTCAGCAAGTTTATTTATATTTATTTGGAGTGTTATTTTATATTCATATTTAATATATCGTAAACAATATCCTATATTACATAAAAAATCAATTTATAAAATGCCTGCTGGAAAAATAATGTGTTGGATATGTATAATATTTTTTATTTTTATTTTTATATTATTAACACTTTATGAAGATACTCAAAAAGCTCTTATAATTACATTTTTATGGTTTATAATACTTAGTTTATGTTATAAATTTTTAAATAAAAAACATTTAAATTATAATTAATATTTATATATATTATATTTATTAAAATTATATATGAAATATAATTAATAATTTATTTAATTTAAAATATAATATAAAATCAATTAATTATAAAAATAAAATAATTAAATATATATTTAATAAATATATAAATTCTTTAAAATTTAAATATAATATTATTATATAATTTCACAAAATTTTTAATAATAAATGGAGTATTTTATGGAGATAAAATGAAACAAATTTATAATTTTAGTTCTGGTCCTTCCATGTTACCTATAGAAGTTTTAAAACATGCACAAAAAGAATTACGTAATTGGAAAAAATTAGGAATTTCAGTAATGGAAATTAGTCATCATAGTAAAGAATTTATTGAAATTGCTCAAGAATCTGAACAAGATTTACGTGATTTATTAAATATTCCATTAAATTATAAAGTTTTATTTTGTCATGGTGGTGCTCGAGCACAATTTGCTGCATTACCACTAAACTTATTAAAAAATAAAAATACTGCTGATTATATCAATAGTGGATATTGGGCACAAAGTGCAATTAATGAAGCTAAAAAATATTGTATTCCAAACATTATTAATGTAAAAACTTATAATAATAAATTATATGCAATAAAACCAATGAAAGAATGGAAAATTAATACTAATACAGCTTATATACATTATTGCCCTAATGAAACTATATGTGGTATAGCTATTAATGAAACACCAAATTTTGGTAAAAATGTTGTAATTGGTGATTATTCATCTACTATTTTATCTCGTCCATTAAAAATAAATCGTTTTGGTATAATTTACGCAGGAGCACAAAAAAATATAGGTCCTGCTGGATTAACATTAGTTATTATACGTGAAGATCTTTTAGGTCAAGCACGTCGAGAAGTACCTTCCATTCTAAATTATACTATTTTAGCTAAAAATAATTCTATGTTTAATACCCCCCCAACTTTTGCTTGGTATATTTCAAGTCTTGTTTTTAAATGGTTAAAAAAACAAGGAGGATTAATAGAAATAAAAAAACGTAATCAAGCTAAAGCTGAATTATTATATTCTACTATTGATCATTCTGATTTTTATTATAATGAAATTTCCCCTATTAATCGTTCATGGATGAATATTTCTTTTCAATTAGCTGATTCAACATTAAATCAAAAATTTATTAATAAAGCAAAAGATATTGGATTACAATCACTTAATGGTCATCGTATAATAGGTGGAATACGTGCTTCTATCTATAATGCTATGCCAATAGATGGAGTTAAAATATTAACTGAATTTATGAATGATTTTGAACGTAAATATGGATAAAATCTATTTATATTTATTAATACATAAAAATATTAATTTTATAGAATAAATATTCCTTATATAAATATTTAAATTACAATATAAAATATTATATAATAATATATTAAAAATATATTTTATTAAATATCTATAATAATTATATTATATATTAAATGATATATTAAAAATTTAAATTACATAAATTATCATTATAAATTATAATCATTATTATAATTTTATTTCTATAAATATTTACTATAAAAATGAAAAATATAACTCCAATAATAACTATAGATGGACCCAGTAATTCTGGTAAAAGTATATTATCTAAAAAATTAGGAAAATTACTGAATTGGAATTTATTAGATTCTGGTTCAATATATCGTACATTAGCATTTATAATGTTAAATAATCAAATAGATTTATATTCTATCAATGAAATAATTAAAATTGCTACAAATCTTAAAATTTCTTTTATAAATGAAGATAATAAATTAAAAATATTTTTTAAAAATCAAGATATTACTAACAAAATATATACTGAAGAAATTAGTAATATCTCTTCAAAAATTGCTACTTTACCTACAGTAAGAGAAATATTATTATTTAAACAGCGTAAATTCTATAAAAAACCTGGTTTAATTGCTAATGGTCGAGATATGGGAACAATAGTTTTTCCTAATGCTCCAATTAAAATCTTTCTAAATGCTAGTATAGAAGAACGTGCAAAACGTCGTAAGGTACATTTGCAAAAAAAAGGTTATAATGTTAATATTAAATATATTTTAACTGAAATAAAAAAACGAGATAATCTTGATTATAATAGAATTATTTCACCTTTAATACCTGCTTCAAATGCTTTTTTTTTAAACTCAACTAATTTAACAATAAATATGATGACTAAAAAAGCATTATTATATATACAAAAAATTTTAAAATTACCTAAATAATTAAAATATTATTAATATTTTTAAAATTTATTTTTAAGAAATAATATATTATATTACATTTATTTTTAAACTCTTAATCCTTTTAGCATGAAGCTAATAATAGGTATATTAAACAACTCCTTTTATATGGAATTAAATGGATGTTAAAACTAAAAAATCCTAAAGATTAATAACATGACTGAATCTTTCGCACAACTTTTTAAAGAATCATTAAAAACTATTGAAACTCGTCCAGGTTCTATTGTTAGTGGTATTGTTGTTTCTATTGACAAAGATATTGTCTTAGTTGATGCTGGATTAAAATCCGAATCTTCTATACCTATTGAACAATTTAAAAATGCACAAGGTGAAATAGAAATCCAAATTGGTGATAAAGTTGATGTTTCATTAGAAGCTATTGAAGATGGTTTTGGTGAAACTCTACTTTCTCGTGAAAAAGCCAAACGTTACGAAGCATGGATTACATTAGAAAATGCATATGAAAATGTTAATACTATTGTTGGAATTATTAATGGAAAAGTTAAAGGTGGATTTACTGTTGAATTAAATGGTATTCGTGCATTTTTACCAGGTTCATTAGTTGATGTACGTCCAGTACGTGATACGTTACATCTTGAAGGAAAAGAACTTGATTTTAAAGTTATTAAATTAGATCAAAAACGTAATAATGTTGTAGTTTCACGTCGTGCTGTTATTGAATCTGATAATAGTGCAGAACGAGATCAACTGTTAAAAAATTTACAAGAAGGTATAGAAATTGAAGGTATTGTTAAAAATCTTACTGATTATGGTGCATTTGTAGATTTAGGTGGCGTAGATGGATTATTACATATTACTGATATGGCATGGAAACGTGTAAAACATCCAAGTGAAATTGTTAATGTAGGTGATACAATTACGGTTAAAATATTAAAATTCGATCGTGAACGAACTCGTGTTTCTTTAGGTTTAAAACAATTAGGAGAAGATCCATGGGTTGCTATAGCAAAAAGATATCCAGAAAATACTAAATTATCTGGTCGTGTGACCAATTTAACTGATTATGGTTGTTTTGTAGAAATTGAAGAAGGTGTTGAAGGTTTAGTACATGTTTCTGAAATGGATTGGACTAATAAAAATATTCATCCATCTAAAGTAGTAAACGTAGGAAATATAGTAGACGTTATGGTTTTAGATATTGATGAAGAACGTCGTCGTATTTCTTTAGGTTTAAAACAATGTAAATCTAATCCATGGCAAAAATTCGCAGAAACTCATCATAAAGGTGATCGTGTTGAAGGAAAAATAAAATCTATTACTGATTTTGGTATTTTTATTGGATTAAATGGTGGTATTGATGGTTTAGTACATTTATCTGATATTTCTTGGAATATTTCAGGTGAAGAAGCAGTACGTGAATATAAAAAAAATGATGAAATTTCTGCTATTGTGTTACAAGTTGATGCAGAACGAGAACGTATATCTTTAGGTATTAAACAATTAACTGAAGATACTTTTAATAATTATTTATCTCTTAATAAAAAAGGATCTATTGTTAAAGGAAAAATTACTTTAATTAATGAAAAAGGTATTACAGTACAATTAGAAAATAATGTAGAAGGTTATATTCGTACTTCTGAAATATCTAAAAATCAAACTGAAAATAATTCTTTACCATTAAATTGTGGAGATGAAATTGAAGTTAAATTTATAAGCATTGATCGTAAAAACAGATTAATAAATTTATCTATTCATTCACAAATTAAGAATAAAGAAATAGAAAAAATAAATTCTATTAATCATATATCAGAAGAAGAAAACTTTTCTAATACAATGATTGAAGCTTTTAAAGCAGCTAAAAATGAATAATAAAATAAAAATTACTAAATAACTTAAGATTATTAATTTTATTAAAATATTAAAATTATGACTAAATCTGAATTAATTAAAAAACTTGCTATTCAAAAATCTCATATTCCTATAAAAATTATTGAAAATACAGTAAAAAAAATTCTTGAACATATGATTACAATATTATCCAATAATGAACGTATTGAAATTCGTAGGTTTGGTAGTTTTACATTACACTATCATATACCTCATATAGGTAGGAATCCAAAAACAGGTAATCAAATAGATTTAAGTGGTAAATATGTTCCTCATTTTAAACCTGGTAAATCACTACGTAATCGTATTAATAAATATAATTAATTTTTATTATTATAAAAAGTTTTTATAAAAAATATAAAAATGGTGTTTTAAAAACACCATTTTTATGTAATAAAATCTAAATTCATATATAAAAAATTTTATATTAAAACAATTTTTATTACTTTAACATTTATTAAATTATATATTATTTTATTATTAAAAATTTTATAATAATTATAAAGTTATATGAAATGTTATTTTATATTATAAATAAATAAAATTTTAAATTTATTGAATTAACAATTTAACATTATTATATTTATATAAATATAATTAAATAGCTACTGATGCTTTAATTGCTGGATAAGATTTATATCCTTTAATAATAATATCTTCAATAGAATAATCAAATAAAGAAATTGGTTTTTGTTTTATAATTAATTTTGGTAATGGACCTGGATTACGAGTTAGTTGTAATTTAATTTGTTCTAAATGATTATGATATAAATGAGTATCACCACCAATCCATATAAAATCACCTACTTCTAAATTACATTGTTGTGCTATCATATGTATTAATAAAGCATAACTAGCAATATTAAAAGGTAAACCTAAAAACACATCACACGAACGTTGATATAATTGACAAGATAATTTACCTTTAGCTACATAAAACTGAAAAAATACATGACATGGGAATAATGCCATTTTATCTAATTCTCCAACATTCCAAGCAGATACAATAATACGTCGTGAATTTGGTTCTTGTTGTAATTGTTTTAATACATTATTTAATTGATCAATTTTACGACCATCTGATGTACCCCATGCACGCCATTGTTTACCATAAATAGGACCAAGATCACCATTAGAATTAGCCCATTCATCCCAAATAGTAACATTATTTTTTTTTAAATAAGTAATGTTTGTATCACCATTTAAAAACCATAATAATTCATGAATAATAGAATTTATATGACATTTTTTTGTTGTTAAAAGTGGAAAACCTTTTTGTAAATTAAAACGTATTTGATAACCAAAAATTGATAACGTACCAATACCAGTACGATCTGTTTTAGAGATACCATCTTTAAGTATTGTTTTAATTAAATCTAGATACTGTTTCATGAATACCTTATAATATTTTTATTTTTAAATAAAAATATAAAATATTTTTATATAAATATTTTTATATAATATAAAATATATAATTTATATTAAACTTTAAAATTAAAATAATATATATTATATTAAATTATACTAAAATATAAAAATAATAAAAAAATATAAAAATATTTTATTTTTCATATAATAAAATTGATTATAAAAATAATAAATTTTTATATATTCAAAATATTTATTATTAAATAATTATATAAATTAAAATTTAATTATATAATTATAATTATATAATATTATTTTATTATATAAATAAAAATAATTAATATATATTATATTATATTTAAATATATTATTATAATGTTTTATAAATTTATTATTTTTATAATTATATTAAAAATATTTTATAACTTTATTATTATAAAATATCATTATAAACTTCACAAGCTTGTAAAGTATTTTGAATTAATGTAGCAACGGTCATAGGACCAACACCACCTGGTACTGGTGTAATATAAGAAGCTCTTTTCATAGCAGAATTAAAATCAACATCACCTACTATTTTTCCATTTTTTAAACGATTAATACCTACATCTATTACAATAGCACCTGGTTTAATCCATTTTCCTGGAATTAAACCAGGATTACCAACTGCTACTACTAATAAATCAGCATTTTTAATATGATATTTTAAATTTTTAGTAAAAGAATGTGTAATAGTTGTAGTACAACCAGCTAATAATAATTCCATACTCATAGGACGACCAACAATATGAGATGCACCAACTATTACTGCATTTAAACCATAAAGATTGATTTTATAACGATCAAGTAAGGTAACAATTCCTCGAGGAGTACAAGGACGTAATCTAGGTAAACATTGACAAAGACGACCAAGATTATATGGATGAAAACCATCAATATCTTTATTAGGATGTATACGCTCTAATAATTTATTTTTGTTAATATTACTAGGTAAAGGTAATTGAATTAAAATACCATCAATTTTAGGATCAATATTTAATTGATCTAATAATGTTAATAATTTTATTTCACTAATATTCATAGGAAAATTATAAGAACGAGAAAAAAAACCTACTTCATCGCAAGCAAAACATTTATGCATAACATAAATTTTTGAAGCAGGGTTATCTCCAATTAATATTACTGCTAAACCTGGAACACGTTTACCAAATATTAAACGTTTTTTAATTTTTTTAGCTATTTCATTTCTAACTTGCTGCGCAATTATTTTACCATCAATAATTTTTGCTATCATTAATAAAAAATCCATTGTTAAAAAAAATAAAGATAATATTATTTTTAATAAAAATATAGTAAACTATTAATTTATTAAATTATTTTATAATAATTACTTATTTTATAATTTAATAATTATTAAAATATATTATTAATATTTTTTAATAATTTTTATTTATTAAAATATTAATAATAATATAATATAATTTAATAAATTATATAAAATTTAAAATTTAAAATATAATATTTAATATATTAAGTAATGTATTAATAAATATCCATAAAAAATTTTAAATTAATTATAAATACTATTAAAAATAATCTATAAAACATTAAAATAATATAAAAATCATATCAAAAAATATAATTAATTATTAAGAAATATATTACTTTCTATTAATAAAAAAATATTTAAACCTTTACTAAAACTATTTACACAGATTAATATATATTTAATAAAACTTAAATATAAAAATATAAAAAAAAATTAAATATATTAATAATTTTTTTTAAAAAATCTTAAATTAATATAAAATTATATTAATTTAATATAATCTAATGAAAATATTTTATTATAAAATATTTTCATTTATTTTAAAAAATAAATAAATTAAAAATTATTAAATATTTAAATAAATTAATAAAATATTTAAATTTAGTAAATTTAAATATTTTATTAATTTTATATAAAAAAATATAAAATAATATATTAACTATTTAATATTATATAAATTAATAAAAAATATATAATAACACAATAACTAATAAAAACTAAACTTCATAAATAAAAATAATTTTTATATAAAAAATTTTTAAAAAATATAATTTTAATAGGAAAAAATTATAATATGTTAACATTAACTTTTTTAGTTAAAACTATTCTTGATTTATATGTAATAATATTATTATTACGTATATGGATGCAGTGTACACATTTAGATTTTTATAATTCTTTTTCACAATTTATAGTAAAAATTACTCAACCAATAATTAATCCATTAAATTATATTTTTCCTTCTTTTGGACAAATTGATAGTGCATCTCTTATATTAGCATTTCTATTAATGACTATAAAATATCCAATATTATTATTAATACAAAGTGGAATAATATCAATTAGTCCATATAATTTATTATTTGGATTAATTTCACTAATTAAATCTATTGGCTATTTAATATTTTGGGTAATAATTATTCGTTCATTAATGAGCTGGATGAATCAAGGACAAAATTCAATTGATTATATTATATATCAATTAACTGAACCTTTAATGGAACCGATTCGTCGTATTATACCAATGATAAATGGTATAGATTTTACTGGAATGATAATAATTCTTACTTTATATTTAATAAATTATTTAGGTATCGATCTATGTGGAGAAATCTGGTTTTTATTATAAAAATTAATATTTCTTAATTAAAATAATTAATATATTTATACTAAAAATAAAATTAATAAAAATATAAAAAATTAAAATTATATATATAATAAATATTGTTTTATAATTATTAATTTATGATAAATTATTAAATTAATTTTATAAAAATAAAATTTATATATTTTTATTACATTTTTTTTATTTTTTATTAATTTTATTAACAAAATTAATAAATTTAATATTTTAAATAAATATATAAAATATTTTAAAAAAAAAAATACAATATTTTATATTATAATTCATATTAAATCTTATTAATATTATTTATTATATAAATTAAAAATTTATTTTTAATTATTATTAATAAATTTAAAATTTTATAAATATATTGTTTTAAATCATACCAGAAATTTTTCATAGAGATTAATAATAAATAAAATAAATTACTGCCTCTTTTAATTCTGGTATTTGCATGATAAATAATAACAATCTCTCTGCTTGGAAAACTTTTTGTCGTCTTTGGCCAATGATTACACCTTTTCGTATTGGTTTAATTATAGCAAGTATTGCATTAATTCTTAACGCAACAAGTGATGTATGTATGCTATCTTTACTTCAACCATTATTAGATGATGGTTTTGGTAAAACAAAAAAAAATATTCTACAATGGATGCCAATAGTAATTATTGGATTAATGATAATCCGGGGAATAACTAGTTTTATTTTTAGTTATTGTATTGCCTGGGTTTCTGGTATGATAGTTATGCATTTACGACGTCTATTATTTAGTCATATGATGGGAATGTCAGTTTCTTTTTTTGATCAACAATCAACTGGAACGTTATTATCACGTATTACTTATGATTCAGAACAAGTTGCATCATCTGCTTCAAGTGCATTAGTAACAATTGTACGTGAAAGTGCATCTATTATTGCATTATTTTGTATGATGTTTTATTATAGTTGGCAAATTTCTATAATTTTAATTATATTAGCACCTATTATTTCTATTGCAATTCAAATTGTATCTAAACGATTTAGAAAAATTAGTAAAAATATGCAAAATACTATGGGACAAGTAACAACTAGTGCTGAACAAATGTTAAAGGGTCATAAAGAAGTATTAATTTTTGGTGGACAACAAATCGAAACTGATCGTTTTAATTCAATTAGTAATCGTATGAGACAACATACTATGAAATTAATATCTGCTTCCTCTATTTCAGATCCTATTATTCAATTAATTGCCTCTTTAGCTTTAGCTTTTGTATTATATGCTGCTAGTTTTCCTAGTGTTATGAAAACATTAACTGCTGGTACTATTACTGTAATATTTTCTTCAATGATTGCTTTAATGCGTCCATTAAAATCACTTACTAATGTCAATTCTCAATTTCAACGTGGTATGTCTGCTTGTCAAACTTTATTTTCAATTTTAGATATGCAACAAGAAAAAGATACAGGTACTCTTAAAACGAAATATATAAAAGGTAACATTGAATTTCGTAATGTAACTTTTTATTATCCAAACAAAAAAAATCCTATTTTATGTAATATTAATTTAAACATTTCAACAGGTAAAACTATAGCATTAGTAGGTCGATCTGGATCAGGAAAATCTACTATCGTTAATTTATTAACTCGTTTTTATGATATTCAAAAAGGAAAAATATTAATTGATGGATATGATATACGTGAATATAAATTATCTTTTTTACGTAATCAAATTGCATTAGTTTCACAAAATGTTCATTTATTTAATGATACTATTGCTAATAATATAGCTTATGCATATGATGAAACACATTATTGTAGAAAAGAAATTGAAAAAGCTGCACATATGGCTTATGCTATGAATTTTATTAATAATATGGAACATGGTTTAGATACAATAATTGGAGAAAATGGTGTAACATTATCTGGTGGTCAACGTCAACGAATTGCTATTGCTCGTGCATTATTAAGAAATTGTCCAATTTTAATTTTAGATGAAGCGACTTCATCATTAGATACTGAATCTGAAGATGCTATTCAAGCAGCATTAGATACATTACAAAAAAATAGAACATCATTAATTATTGCTCACCGACTTTCAACAATTAAAAAAGCAGATGAAATTTTAGTAGTAGAAGAAGGTCGTATTATTGAACGTGGTCAACATATTTCATTATTAGTAGAACAAGGTGTTTATGCACAATTATATCGTTTACAATTTAATCAAAAATGATTAAATTTATTTGGTCAAATAATTCATTATTAAATATAATACTACTTCCTTTATCTTTTTTATATGGATTAATTAATATATTAATTCGATTTAGTTATTTTTCAGGATTATGTAAAAGTTGGCGTTCACCAATTCCTGTAATTATAGTAGGTAATATTACTGTTGGTGGAAATGGTAAAACACCTATGGTAATTTGGTTAGTTAAACAATTAAAAAAAAGAGGATATAAAATAGGTATAGTATCACGTGGTTATGGTGGAAAATCTAAAAATTATCCATTACTTGTACATAAATATAGTCATCCTCATGAAACAGGAGACGAACCGCTTTTGATTTATCAACGTACTCATGTACCAGTAGCAATCTCACCTAAAAGATCTGATGCAATTAAATTATTATTAAAAACATATCCATTAGATTTAATTATTACTGATGATGGTTTACAACATTATGCATTACAACGTGATTTTGAATTAGTAATAATTGACGGTTCACGACGTTTTGGTAATGGATGGTTATTACCAGCTGGTCCATTACGTGAATCTATAAAACGTTTAAATAATGTAGATATATGTATTAATAATGGTGGTATAGCACAAACTGGTGAAATTACCATGTATATAAATGCAAAAGAAGCAGTACATTTATTAAGTAATAAACGATGTATAGTATCTAAATTAAATAATGTAATAGCTATGGCTGGTATAGGAAATCCAAAAAATTTTTTTTTATTATTAAAAAAATTAAAAGTAAATATTCAAAAAAAAATAGTTTTTCAAGATCATAAAAAATATAAATATAAAATGTTATCTATTTTAACAAAAAAAGAACAGATATTATTAATGACAGAAAAAGATGCAGTAAAATGTCGTAATTTTGCTCAACATAATTGGTGGTATTTACCCATTTATGCAACATTTTCATCAAAAGATACAAAAAAAATATTAACAAGAATTATAAAATTATTAATTAATAAACATAATATAAATTAAAAATATATTTAAACTATACAATTAAAATTATATAATAATAAAATAATTAAAAATTAACATATATTATTTAAAATTAAACATATTAATTCATGAAATAGAAATTAATATTTTTAATATATAATTATTAATACTAAATTATGTAAAATATTAATTTAAAAAAAATAAATATAAAATTTATTAAAATCATTAAATTTAATTTAAATCAAAATAAATTATTTTTATTTTATATTTAAATAATTATTATTAAAAATAAAAATAATTTTAATATATCAAATTAAATTTATATTATTTAAATAAAGTAAATATTTATAAAATTAATAAAATTATATAAAATTTTATTCTGATATAAATAATATAATTAATTATATATTTATATATTTTAAAAAAATAAATATTTATTTTTTAAAATATATATAAAATATAATATGTAAAATAAATTATAATATAAATATAAATATTATATATTTATTTTATATATAACTTAAACACAATTTATTATCATAAAGAGTTATTAACATATTTTTTTGGCGTATAGAAGTAGCTAACTGAAATTCTTTCCACCATTCAACTAAATTAAAAATTTCCTGATTTCTTTCTATAGAAGCACGAAATATTAAAAAATCATAAGCACTATTAAACTTTGGATTTTCCATTAATTTATATGCTCTTTGTCCTTTACGAGAATTTAATCTTAACTGTAATTGCCAAATATCACGTATTAATGTAATGATACGTTTAGGAATAGCTAAAGAACGACATTGTTCATTTAATATATAATTAATTCCTAATAAAAATGCATCATAATATCCTAATTTATTTTTTTGTATTAATCTTTGTGCATATTTTAATAAAGGATACCATAATATTGCAGCAAATAAAAAAGCTGGATGAACATGTTTACCATTTTGAAAACGATAATCAATATATTTTAATATTTCTGTTAAAGTACATTTAATTAATGTAGAACAATTTGAAGTAAAATCACGTGCAATGATTGGAAATAATAATTTAAATAATTGATACTTACATAAACTAATATACGTAGGATAACTATAACCTGTTAATAACAATTTTAAAGATTCTTCAAATAAACGAGTAGGTGGAATTTTATGTAATAAGGGAGCTAAAAATGGAATTAATTTAGCTGTTTCATTACTAATAACCATACCTAATTTACCAGAAAAACGTATAGCACGTAACATACGTACTGGATCTTCACGATAACGTGTTTCTGGATCTCCAATCAAACGAATTACACCATGTTTTAAATCATGCAAACCATTAAAATAATCACGTAACATAAAATCTTTAACACCGTAATAAAGACTATTAATAGTAAAATCACGACGTTTTGCATCTTCTTCAATAGACCCAAAAATATTATCACGTAATAACATACCATTTTGTGTTTTATAAAAAGAATGTTTATTATATTTATTAAGTTGTTGATGAGAACCACGAAAAGTAGCAACTTCAATAATTTCTTGACCACAAATCACATGCGCTAAACGAAAACGTCGTCCAATAAGACGACAATTTTTAAATAATTTACGCACTTGTTCTGGTGTAGCATTAGTAGTGATATCAAAATCTTTTGGTTTTTTTCCTAATAACAAATCACGAACACCTCCACCAACAAGATAAGATTCATAACCTGATTTATTTAATCGATATAAAACCTTTAATGCATTTTTACTAATATCCTTATGCGAAATTAAATGATTTTCATGTGATATAATAGTCATAGACCCAATTCCTTGTATAACTAAAATTAGTAATATACATATATTTTTAACATATTTTATAAGATTGAATATTTAATTATAAAATATTATCAACAATAAAAATAATTATTAAAAATAAATTTATTACAATAAAAATTAGCTACTCGAGTCAAAATAATATATAATTAATTAATATATTTATAAAAAATATATTTTTAATAAAAAAATTTATAATTAAATAATTATTTTTATAAATTAATATTATTTTTGTAAAAAATATTATATAATTTTTTATATAATAAATATTAATTTTAATATAAATATTAAAATATTATTTATTATATAAAAATAAAAATATTTTTATATACAATATATTTTAATATATTTTTAAAGAAATAATTTAATAATTTATTATTTTATTTTAATATTATTATATTAAAAAAATATTTAAATTATATTATATACAATATAATTAAAATATAATCAATAAAAATTATAAAATTAATAATATATAAAAATAATTTTTTAATTTTAATTTATTTTTTATTATTAATATAATTTAATATATTATATTGCCCGGATAGCTCAGTAGGAAGAGCAGAGGATTGAAGATCCTCGTGTCCTTGGTTCGATTCCAAGTCCGGGCATCATTTATAAAATTTTTATTATTATACTCATAAATATCTTAATAAAATAAATTTTAATATAATTAAATACAATATATTTTAAATTAATTAATGTTATTTTTTTTAAATTTATTTTAAATTAATTAATTAAAAATAATATATATAAAATATTATTTAATAATTTTAATACTCTAATTTAATTATGAAATTAATTCGTGGAATTCATAATATTAAAAAATATCATTATAATTGTGTTTTAACTATTGGTAATTTTGATGGTGTTCATCGTGGACATCAAGCAATACTTCAACAATTAAAACAAGAGGGAAAACGTTTGGGTTTACCTATAATTGTAATGTTTTTTGAACCACAACCACTTGAAGTATTAAAAATAAAAAAAACACCCGCACGCTTAACATGTTTACGAGATAAAATAAAATATTTAACTTTAACAAAAGTTGATTATTTGTTATGTATTAAATTTAATTCATATTTTGCTTCATATACTGCACAAAATTTTATTGATGAATTATTAGTAAAAAAATTAGGAGTTAGATTATTAATTGTTGGAGATGATTTTCATTTTGGTTCAAAACGAAAAGGTAATTTTAATCTTCTAAAAAAAGCTGGTAAAAAAAATAATTTTACTGTAATTAATACATCAACATTATATGAAAATAATCAACGTATTAGTAGTACAGGAATTAGAAATGCATTAAGTAAAGATGATTTATTATTAGCAGAAAATTTACTAGGTCATCCATATAGTATTTCTGGTCGAGTAATACATGGAAAAAAAATAGGACGCACAATAAATTTTCCTACTGCTAATTTATCATTAAAACACGTTATAACTCCTATCAAAGGAGTTTATGCAGTAGAAGTTTATGGTTTAACACCTAATCCTATACCTGGTGTAGCAAATATTGGTACATGTCCTACTATTTCTGGTACATATCAAAAACTAGAAGTATATTTATTAGATATCAAAATGGATTTTTATGGACATTACATTGATGTAGTACTTCGAACAAAATTACGTAATGAAAAACGTTTCTCTTCATTAAATATATTAAAACAACAAATTAATAATGATGTTATAGAAGCTAGAAAATTTTTTAAATTAAAAACATTATTTTAATTATATATTAAAAAAATTATAAATATATATAAATACCTTCCTTAATAAATTATTATAAATAATTATTTAAAATAAATATATTTATTAAAATATTATTTATAAATAATTTATTCATAAATAAAATTTAAAAAAATAAATATATAAATAATTTATATAATATATATTTAAATACTACCGGTAAAGAACTAAAAGCGAAAATAAAATATTATGAATAATTATAAAGATACCTTAAACTTACCGGAAACAAAATTTCCTATGCGTGCTAATTTAACAATATGTGAACCTATTATTCTTGAACGTTGGTATAAAGAAGATTTATATAATTTAATACGTACTGCTAAAAAAGGTAAAAAATTATTTATTTTACATGATGGACCACCATATGCTAATGGAAACATTCATATTGGACATTCTGTCAATAAAATTCTTAAAGATATTATTATTAAATCAAAAGGATTATCTGGGTTTGATTCACCATATATCCCAGGATGGGATTGTCATGGATTACCAATTGAATTAAAAATTGAAAAATTATATGGTATACCAGGTAAAAAATTAAGTACTTCTGATTTCCGAAAAAAATGTCGTGAATATGCTAATAAACAAATAGAAATACAAAAAAAAGATCTTATTCGTCTCGGTATATTTGGTGATTGGAAAAATCCATATTTAACTATGGATTTTAAAATTGAAGCTAATACTGTTAGAACTTTAGGAAAAATCATTAATAATGGTAATATATTTAAAGGTATTAAACCAGTACATTGGTGTACTAATTGTATTTCTTCTTTATCAGAATTAGAAATTGAATATTATAATAAAACTTCTTTATCAATATATGTAACATTTCATGCAATTAATACAAATATAGTTGCATCTAAATTTGGAATATATCATTCATTAAAATCTATTTCACTTATAATATGGACTACTACTCCATGGACTCTACCTGCTAATCGAGCTATTTTATTACATCCTAATTTTACTTATCAATTAATACAAGCTAATAATGAATTTTTTATATTAGTAGATAAACTTGTAAAAAATGTAATGGAAAATATCGGTATAAAAAAATGGATAATTATAGGTCATTGTAAAGGTTCTGAATTATTATTATTATATTTTAAACATCCTTTTATGAATTTTAGTGTTCCGATAATATTAGATGAAAATGTAATATTAAATATTGGAACAGGAATCATTCATATTGCAGGAGGTCATGGTCCCGAAGATTTTATTATTAGTCAAAAATATAATATTGAAATTATTAACATAGTAAAATCAGATGGATGTTATTTAAACAATATTCATCCATTATTAAATAATCAATTTGTATTAAAATCTAATAAATTAATTATAAATTTACTTAATCAAAAAAATACTCTTTTATATCAAAAAAAAATAATACATACTTATCCACATTGCTGGCGTCATAAAACACCTACTATTTTTCGTACTACACCACAATGGTTTATTAGTATGAATAAAAAAGGATTAAGAAAAAAAATATTAGAAGAAATAAAAAATGTTCATTGGATTACAGAAGGTAGTCAAACAAAAATTAAAAATATGATTAAAAATCGTCCAGATTGGTGTATTTCTCGTCAACGTACTTGGGGTGTACCAATGTCATTATGGATACATAACAAAACTAAACAATTACATCCACGTAGTATGGATCTTATAGAAGAAACAGCTAAACAAATTGAAAAAAAAGGAATTCAAGCATATTGGGATTTAAAATCTTCTGATTTTATTAATATAGATACAATAAATTATTCAAAAATATCAGATACTTTAGATGTTTGGTTTGATTCTGGTGCCACTCATACTTCAGTAATTGATATGAGACCTGAATTTTATGGACATACTGCTGATATGTATTTAGAAGGTTCTGATCAATATCGTGGTTGGTTTATGTCATCATTAATTATTTCTATAGCTATAAAAGGTTTTGCTCCTTATAAACAAGTCTTAACTCATGGATTTACTGTGGATAATAAAGGACGAAAAATGTCTAAATCACTTGGTAATACTATTAGTCCACAAGAAATTACAAATAAATTAGGTAGTGATATTTTACGTTTATGGGTAGCCTCTACTGATTATACTAATGAAATAACAGTTTCTAATGAAATTTTTAAACGTATATCTGAATCTTATCGAAAAATTCGTAATACTGCACGTTTTTTATTAGCTAATCTTAAAGGATTTGATCCAAATACAGATTGTATTCAACCAAAAAAAATGATAATACTAGATAAATGGATAGAAGGACAAGCACAAAAAACACAATTAAATATTAAAAAAAATTATGAAAATTATAATTTTAAAGGAGTAGTACAATGTATAACACAATTTTGTTCTATTACCATGGGATCATTTTATCTAGATATAATTAAAGATCGTCAATATACTACAAAAAAAAATAGTATTGCACATCGTAGCTGTCAAACTGCACTTTTTCATATTATAGAAGCATTAGTACGTTGGATAGCTCCAATTATGTCATTTACTGCAGATGAAATATGGAGATTCTTACCAGGTAAACGCTCTAAATATGTATTTACTGAAGAATGGTATGATGGTCTTTCACATTTTCAAAATAATGAAAAAATGAATAATGAATTTTGGAATAAAATAATTCAAATTAAAACAGAAGTTAATAAAATCTTAGAACAAGCACGAACTAATAAATATCTTAAAAATCCATTAGAAATAGCATTAACTTTATATACTAATAATGAATTAGAAATACAATTAAAAAGCTTAAAACATGAATTAAAATTTATATTTTTAACTTCAGAAGCATATATTAAACCATTAAATGATGCACCTATTGAAGCTCAATCTAGCAAATTAATTAAAGAACTTAAAATTAATATTCAAATAGCTAAAGGAAAAAAATGTCCACGTTGTTGGCATTATGTTACTAACATTAAAAAAGTAACAGAAAATATAACTCTTTGTAAGAGATGTATAACTAATGTAATCGGAAACGGTGAAAAAAGATATTATGTTTAATATATTAAATTTAATAAATAAAATAATTTTTTCAACTGGTTTACGATGGTTATGGATAGGAATCATAGTATCAACATTAGATTTTTTAAGTAAACAATATATATATTATAATATGATTTTAGGTTGTACAAAACCTATAATACCATTATTAAATTTATATTATACTCATAATTATGGTATTGCATTTAGTTTTTTATCTGAATACAATTTTTGGAAATATTGTTTTATAATTTGTGTACCTATTATTATTATATTATCATTGTTATTAATGATGTATTATAATCATTCTAAAGATAAATTTATAAATATTGCTTATTCTTTTACAATAGGTGGTTCATTTGGTAATCTTCAAGATCGTTTGTTAAATGGATTTGTAATTGATTTTATTGATCTTTATATTGGTAATGTACATTATCCTACTTTTAATATAGCAGATATATTTATATGTATAGGTATGATAATGATTATGTTCAAAACATCTTTATATCAAAAATAATATATTATATTATAATATATATAAATTCAAAATATTTTAATATAAATAATTTTATTATAAATTTTTATAAAAATAAAAAAATAATTATATTAATTACTATATTAATAATTAAATTATTTAAAGGTAGTAATTATGAAAAAAATTGTTCTTGCTACTTCTAATCCAAGAAAAATATATGAATTTACTGATTTATTATCTAATACTGAAATAGAAATAATTTCACAAAAAAAATTAGGCGTTAATTCTATTCAAGAAACTGGTTTAACATTTGTTGAAAATGCTATTTTAAAAGCAAGAAATGCAACAAAAAAAACAGGATTACCAGCAATTTCAGATGATTCTGGTTTATCAGTAGATATACTTGGAGGTGCACCAGGAATTTATTCCGCACGTTATGCAGCAAAAAATGCTACTGATCAACAAAATATTGATAAATTATTACATTTATTAAAAAATGTACCACAAAATTATCGTAAAGCAAAATTTCATTGTATATTAGTTTATATGCGAAATGAAAATGATCCTTTACCTTTAATATGTTACGGAGATTGGATGGGTGAAATTACTGTTAAATCAATAAAAAAATCTGGATTAGGTTACGATCCTATTTTTTATTTACCAAAATTAAATTGTACTGCAGGAGATTTAAACCAAAAAGAAAAAAATATAATATCTCATCGTGGTAAAGCAATGAAATTAATGCTATCTTTTATAAAATCAATATAAAAAATTATTTATACGTTTATTATAATAATTAAATAAATAATGTATACTAATTAATTAAAATATAAATAAATTAATAATATTAATATTAAATATATTTAAATTATTTATTATAATGAAAATATAAAAATTAAATAATATATTAAAATTTTTCATTCATCATATCTTTCAATATAAATAAAATATAATATGATTATCAAACCTAAAATTCGTGGTTTTATTTGTACTACAGCTCATCCAGAAGGTTGTGAAGCTAATGTAAATAAACAAATTTCTTATATAAAATCATGTAATAAATTAAAAAACGGACCTAAAAAAATATTAATTATTGGTGCATCTACTGGTTATGGATTGGCTTCTCGTATCAATTCTGCATTTAGTGGTGATGGAGGAGATACTATTGGTATTTTTTTAGAAAAAAATGGTAATAATAATAAAACTGGTTCAGCAGGATGGTATAATTCTTTTGCTTTTCATAAAGCTGCTAAAAAATCAGGATTATATTCTAAAAATATAAATGGCGATGCATTTTCTAATGAATGCAAAAAAAATACAATTAACATAATAAAAAAAGATCTTGGAAAAATTGATTTAATAATTTATTCTTTAGCTTCTTCTGTTCGTAAAATTCCAAATAATAATAAAATAATACGTTCTGTAATCAAACCTATAGGAAAAACTTATAATACTATAACAATTAATACTAAAAAAGATAGTATAGTACAAACTACAATTGAACCAGCTAATAAACAAGAAATTATTGATACTATATCTGTTATGGGTGGTCAAGATTGGGAACTTTGGATAGATGCATTAATTGATGCTAATGTTTTAGCGGATAATGTTAAAACTATTTCATATTCTTATATTGGAACATCAATTACATGGCCAATCTATAGACATGGAACTTTAGGTAAAGCAAAAGAACATTTAGAAAATACTGCTAAAAATATTAATAAAAAATTAAAATTTAATGGTGGTAATGCTTATATTGCAATATTAAAATCTGTTGTTACTCAAGCTTCTTCTGCAATTCCAGTTATGCCTCTATATATTTCTATTTTATTTAAAATAATGAAAGAAAAAAATATACATGAAGGTTGCATTGAACAAATACAACGTTTATTTCAAACTAAATTATATACTCAAAATATCACAAAAAAATATGATAATTACTATCGATTAGATGAATGGGAATTACATGATAATATTCAAAATGCTTGTTATAAAATTTTATCTAAAATAAATCAAGATAATCTTTATAAATTAACCGATTACTTAAATTATAAAAAAGAATTTTTACGTTTATTTGGATTTGGTTTACCAAATATTAATTATGATAAATTTTCAAATCATATAATAAATTTTGATACAATTAATTTAATTTGAATAAAAATATTAAATACTTTATTTAAAAAACTCTGAAAATTTTAATCAACAGAGTTTTTTAATTATTAAAATTATTTACACCATTTAGTATGAAAAATACCTTTTTTATCAATACGATGATAAGTATGTGAACCAAAATAATCACGTTGTGCTTGAATTAAATTAGCAGGTAAAATCTCAGAACGATAACTATCATAATAAGAAATAGCTGAAGAAAAAGCTGGAATAGGAATTCCATATTTTACTGCATAAGATACTATATCACGTAATGATTGTTGATATTCATTAGAAATTCTTTTAAAATACGGTGTTAAAAGTAAATTTACAATATCAATGTTTTTAGTATAAGCATCTTGAATTTTTTCTAAAAAATAAGAACGAATAATACAACCTGAACGAAAAATTCTAGCAATTTCACTATAATTTAAATTCCATTTATTTTTTTTGGAAGCTATTCTTAATTGAGAAAAACCTTGTGCATAAGAAATTATTTTTCCTAAATATAACGCACAACGTAATTTTTCAATAAATTCTATTTTATTTCCAACAAATAATTTTTTTTTAGGACCGTTTAAAACTTTAGATGCTTCAATACGTTGATCTTTTAATGAAGACAAATAACGTGCAAATACAGATTCAGTAATTAATGATAAAGATTCACCTAAATCTAATGCACTTTGACTAGTCCATTTACCAGTTTCTTTATTATCTGCTTTATCTAATATCAAATCTATTAAATAATTATTTTTAGAATCTTTTTTACTAAAAATATTTACAGTAATTTCTATTAAATAACTATTTAATTCACCTTGATTCCATATAGAAAAAATTTCAGATAATTGTTCATTATTAAAATTTAAGATCTGTTTTAATAAAAAATAAGTTTCTGCAATTAACTGCATATCACCATATTCAATACCATTATGTACCATTTTAACATAATGACCTGAACCATCATTACCAATATAAGTTACACAAGGATTACCATCTACTACTGCAGAAATTTTTTTAAAGATTGGTGATATAAGTTCATATGCTTCTTTTTGACCACCAGGCATAATTGAAGGTCCATTTAATGCACCTTCTTCTCCACCTGAAATACCAGCACCTATAAAATAAAATCCTTTGTCAAATAATTCTTTATTACGACGAATAGTATCTTTATAATAAGTATTTCCACCATCAATCAAAATATCACCCTTATCTAAATAAGGAATTAAAGAAAAAATTATATTATCTATTGCTTTACCGGATTTAATCATTAATAAAATACATCTTGGTTTTTTTAATGATAAAATAAAATCTTTAATATTTTTATATGGAAAAATTTTTTTTTCAGAATGTTCTGAAACAATTTTATTTACTTTATAATATGAACGGTTAAATATAGAAACAAAATAACCATTACTTTCAAGATTTAATGCTAAATTACGACCCATAACTGCCATGCCTATAACACCAATTTGTCGTTTAGACATTAAAACAACTCCTTTTTTAATAAAAAATATATTAATATTTAACTAATCTTAAACTAATTAATATTTTATTTATTAAATTTATTAAATAATAAATATTTAATAAATTAAAAATAAAATCAATTAATTATATATCTAATCTTCTAATAAATATAAGGATAATTTTTATTTTTATTTATTATAATATTAGGAGATCCTTGCTTAATAATTTTACCATTTTCCATAATACAAACACGATCAAATCTTTCCAATCCGGTAAGATGATGTGTTACTAAAATTAATGTTTTTTCCTTACAATGATGACGCAATAATGTTAAAATATCTTGTTCAGTTTTAGGATCTAATCCTTCAGTAGGCTCATCTACTAAAAATAAAGGTGCTGAATAAAGTAAAGCTCTAGCAATACCTAAACGACGTTGTTCACCAAAAGAAAGTGAACAACCTCCATCACCTAACCAAGTATTTAATCCTCTTTTTTTTAATAACTTTACTAAACCAACTAATTCTAATACTTTAATTAATTCTTTATCTGTAGCAGAAGATTTAGCAAAAATCAAATTATCTCGTAATGTTTTATTAAAAATATATATACGTTGAGTAACAAAAGAAATTATTTTACGTAATTTTATTTCATTATATGTTTTTAATGAAAAACCATTTAATAATATTCTTCCACTATCTACATCCCAAGCACGTGTTAAAAGTTGTAATAATGTTGATTTTCCACAACCAGTACGACCAAGTAAAACAATATGCTCACCAGATATAATTTCTAATGTAATATCAACTAATACTGGAATTAATTGATTAGGATAAGTAAATTTTATATTTTGTAAACTAATAATTATTTTATTCGTAATTACATGTGTACAAATCATAGGAAAAATTACTAATGGTTTACAATCTATAATATTCCTAATACGAGTTACAGAAGATATAATTTGACCAAAATAATGAAATGCACTAATTACTGGTGTAACTCCTTCAAATAATGACAATGTAGAAAAAATAAAAAATATAATTAATTTATAAAATTGAATACTATTTTCAATATTATTAGTAATTAACCAAAACAATAAAATTATTGTAACACCAGTAATAAAAATCATTACTGCTTGAACAATACTATTTAATAAATATTCTTTCCATTGATAATATTGCCAATGTTTTTCTATGATATTTAAATTATCTCTTAATTTATTTATACCATTAAATATTTGAAGTTCTGCTTGACTTTGTAACCAAATCACTAAATTACTACGATATTTTTCACGAAAAAAACTTAATTTTTTACCTATAAATTTACCATACTGATAAATTATTATTGATATTAAAAACAATAAAAATAATAAAATACTACCTAATATTAATGTAAATAATAAATTTATAGAACTTAATACATAAATCATTATAAAAATTATTACTACTATACTAATCAAAGGTAATAATACTCGAGGATATAAATTATCCATAATATTAATATCTGAAATAAAATTATTAAGAAGATTAGCTTGATTAAATTTTATAACACCACTAGGTGATAATGGTATAATTTTATTAAAAATAAAAATACGTAAATTTGATAATAAACGTAAAGTAATATCATGACTAATTAATCGTTCAAAATATCGTCCTATTACACGAAAAATAATTGAAATTATTCCTATAATAAATAATATTACATAATTTAAATCAATTAATTCAGGTAATTTAACTAATATAGAAATAGTTAAAAACCAAATAGATAATACACGTAAACCAATATTTGCTAAAAAAATAGAAATAGATAAAAAAAAAGTTAAACAAATTAAAATACTATAACGTTGATATAATATTAAAAAAGGTAATAAAATCTTCATAATTATATCTCATTATAATAATATTTATTTATTTTAGAAAAAAATCCTGATTGAATACTTAAAGTATTATAATTACCTTTTTGTATAATATTTCCATTATGCATAACCCAAATTTGATCATAATCTTTAGTATATATTAATTTATGAGTTACAAATAAAGTACTTTGTAAATAGGAAGCATGATTTAATGCTTTCATTACATAATTTTCAGTATACATATCAAGACCAGAAGTAGGTTCATCAAGTAATAATAATTTGCATGGATTAATTAATGCACGAGCAATAATAATACGCTGTATTTGCCCAATAGATAAACGTAATGCATTATCACCTATTTCAGTTTGCAATCCATGAGGTAATAATGATAAAAATTCACTAACATAAGATGATTTAATTATTTTTAATAATTGCATTATAGTAACTTTTGGTGATCCTAACAAAATATTAGAAATAATTGTTTTTTCTGGTAAATATGAATTCTGTCCAATCCAGCTAATATATTTATGCCAATCTTTATGATATAAATCACGTAATTCAATACCATTTATCATTAAAGAACCACGATAAGATAAAAAACCTAACAATAAATTAATTAATAAACTTTTACCTGATCCGCTACATCCCACTATTGCTACACGTTGACCAGGATATAAAATAAAATTTAATGGACTACTTAAAATTATACCACGAGATGATATAATTTCTAAATTAGATGCATGTAATTCTGGTGATATACTTAAAGTAATTTTTTTTCTAATAATTTTTGTTTTATAATTATAATTAAGAAAATTTTCTAATACTTCTGCTGCTCCTAAAGCTTGCGATTTAGCATGATAAAAAGTACCAAAAACAAGTAAAGGTTGAAAAAATTCTGGTACTAAAATTAATATAAACATAATATAAAAAAATGTTATTTTAAAACCATAATGACCAAAATTAAATACACCTATATAAAGTAAAAATAAATAACTTGATATCATAGCTATAGAAATTAGTGAAAAAAATTCTAAAACTGCTGATGATAAAAAAGCTAAACGTAATATTTTTGTTACAAGATAACGAAAATTTTCCGAAGAATTAGAAATATATGTAGATTCTGCATGTGTTCTATTATATAAACGTAAAGTATCTAATCCACGTAAAAGATCAAAAAATGTACCACTTAATCGCTCTAGTAATAAAAAATTACGACGACTAATATCAGCTATATTTTTTCCAATAAGTATCATAAATATAAAAATTAACGGTATAGTACAAAATAATATAATACCAATTACCCAATTAATATAAAATATAATTATTAAAATTATACAAGGAATAATTTTTACTAAATATACCTGTGGTAAATAACGAGAATAATAATCTTGTATATTTTCAATTTGTTCAATAATAATACTTACCCAATTACCTATTGATTTATTTTTTATCCCTTCTGGTCCAAGAAATTGTAATTTATCAAGAATTTTTTTTCTTATATTTTGACGAATATTTTTTCCATAAACATATATAACATATTCTCGTAATAAAAATAATAATGAACGTATTAAAAACGTAATAAATAACCATACAAAAAATAGAATTAATTGTTTACGTAAAATATGAATAATAATTATATCATGTAACAAATGAGCTAAAATTAAACTTTGTATAATAATTAAAATACTATTTATTGCTCCTAATATTATAGATACCCATAACCAGCATTTAGAAAAAATACCTTGCGTATTAAGCCAATAAATTAATTGTTTTTTTTTAGTTTGATTCATAAAAATAAAATTAATAATTTAATATTTTTAAATAAAATTAAATAAAATAATATATAATAAAATATATAAAATTTAATTTTTATATTATATATTAATAATATAAATAATAATATTTAATTTATTTTATATAAATATTTTAATTATATTTATATAAATATATATATTAAAATTAATAATATTATTTAAATTATATTTAATATGTTTATTTAAATATTATATCATTAAATAATAAAGATATATTAAATACTATTATTATACATATTAATATTTTAAAAATTAATATTTTATATATTAAACATTATAAAAAATATTACATTATAAAAAAAATAAAAAATAAATTAAATATATAATCTTTAAAATATATTAATTTAAAAATTAAAATTTTTAACATATAATATGTATTATAATATTTTTTTTAATTTCTATTAAAATTTTAAAAATAATTTATTAAAATTAATATATAAAATTTAAATATTATACTTTCATATTAAATGTTATTTTTATAATATTTAATTTTTATAAAATATATCCAAATAATATAATCTATTTATATAAAATATATTTTTTAAAAATTATATTATTAATTAAATTTAAGATTAAAAAATTAGAGGATTAAATGACTAAAGAAGAAAATATTGAAATGCAAGGTACTGTTTTAGAAACACTACCAAATACAATGTTTCGTGTAATTTTAGAAAATAAACATATAGTAATTGCACATATATCAGGTAAGATGCGTAAAAATTATATTAGAATTTTAACAGGTGATAAAGTTACTGTGGAATTAACTCCATATGATTTGAGTAAAGGACGTATTATTTTTAGAAGTCGTTAATATATTTTATAAATATAAACAATTAAAAAATATTTTATATTATAAAAATAATTATATTTTCAAAAATAAAAATAATTTCTTTTAAAAAATATTATATAATTTTTTAAAAGAAATAAAAAAATAATATATATTAATTAATAATTAATTTTATTATATAATTATATTAAATATATCTTATAATTATATAAAATTAATATCTTTAAATAAATATAAAAATATTAAAATAATTATTTTATATAAAATTATAAATATAATAAAATATAAAATAATTATAACATATTATTTTTTATTATTAATATAATATTTTCTTTAAAAATTATTTTAAATATTTAAATATTTATTTAAAATTATTTATAATATTATTTTAATTTATATTAAAATTTATATTTATCTTTTATAAAATTTGATTTATTAAATAAAATTAATTAATGAATATTAATGGTACTTATGCATATTTTTAATATTTTTAAAAATCTTAACGAAAAACAACGAGAAGCTATAGAAATATTACATTGTAATTTATTAATTTTAGCTGGCGCAGGAAGTGGTAAAACTAAAGTATTAATACATCGTATTGCTTGGTTATTATCAGTAAAAAATTGTTTACCACATTCAATTATAGCAGTAACTTTTACAAATAAAGCAGCAAATGAAATACGTTATCGTATTAAAAATTTAATTGATATTAATACCAATAATATTTGGATTGGTACATTTCATGGATTAGCTCATCGTTTATTAAGAATGCATTATATAGAAGCTAATTTACCAAAAGATTTTCATGTTATTGATAACGATGATCAATTAAAATTACTTAAAAAAATTATAAAATCATTAAATATTAATGAAAAAAAATGGACAGCACAAAAAGCTATGTGGTTTATTAATAATAAAAAAGATTTAGGTTTACGTCCTAATAAAATTAAAATCTATAATAATTTATTAACTACTACTTGGTTAAAAATTTATAAAACTTATCAAGAAATTTGTGATCGTTCTGGATTAGTAGATTTTTCAGAATTATTATTACGTGCTTATGAATTATGGTTAAATCAACCGTACATATTAAATCAATATCGTAAACGTTTTACTAATGTATTAATAGATGAATTTCAAGATACAAATAGTATTCAATATGCTTGGATTTATTTATTAGCAAATAATAATAGTAACATTATGATCGTTGGTGATGATGATCAATCTATATATAGTTGGCGTGGTGCAAAAATAGAAAATATTCAACGTTTTTTACAAGATTTTCCTAATGTTATAACTATTCGTCTTGAACAAAATTATAGATCTACTAAAAATATTTTAAAATCAGCTAATCATTTAATTTCTTATAATAAAAATCGTATGGGAAAAAATTTATGGACAAATAAAAAAATAGGAGAACCTATTTCAATTTATTCTGCTCTCAATGAATTTGATGAAGCACTTTTTGTAAAAAATAATATAAAAACCTGGGAAAATAAAGGTGGTAAATTAAAAGATTGTGCTATTCTTTATCGAAACAATACTCAATCTAGAGTTTTAGAAGATATTTTATTACAAAATTCTATTTCTTATCAAATTTATAATGGACAACGTTTTTTTGAACGAAAAGAAATTAAAGATGCTATAGCTTATTTAAGATTAATTTCAAATCGTAATGATGATGCAGCATTTGAAAGAATTATCAATACACCAACACGAGGAATTGGTGAACAAACTTTAAATATAATACGTAAAATAGCTAATGAGAATAAAATAACACTTTGGAAAGCTACAAATAAAATTTTAAATAAAAATACTGTAACTCATTATATAATATCTTCATTAAAACGTTTTACTGAATTAATAAATTCATTAGAATCCAATACTACAAATATGCCACTTCATATTCAAACTCATAAAATTATTCATGATTCTGGATTATTTATGATGTATCAAAAAGAACAAAATGAAAACAGTAAAACTCGAATAGAAAATTTAAAAGAATTAATTACCTCAACCTATCAATTTGCATTAAAAATAAATATTTATAATAAAAATTTAATTCCATTACAAGAATTTTTATCATATAGTACATTAGGAATAATCGAAAATAAACAAAATACTACTCAAAATTCTGTAAAATTAATGACTTTACATTCAGCTAAGGGATTAGAATTTCCATTAGTATTTATCGTTGGAATGGAAGAAGGTATTTTTCCAACTAAAATGTCATGGAATGAAAATATACAATTAGAAGAAGAACGACGTTTAGCATATGTTGGAATTACACGTGCTATGTATAAATTAATATTAACTTATACAGAAGTACGCAGTTTATATGGAAAAAAAGTTTATTATCAACCTTCTCGTTTTATAAATGAATTACCAAAAGAATGTATAAAAAAAATAAAAAAAATAAATATTTTATCAAATCAAATACAATGCAATTATTTAAATAAAGAAATAAATAATAATTATTATAATTATTATAAAATTGGTCAATATATACAACATCCTACTTTTGGTAAAGGTATAATTATTAATTTAATAGGTGATGGAAAAAATATTAAATTACAAATTAAATTTTCTAAAAATAATATTAAATGGTTAGTAGCTATTTATTCTAACATAAAAAAAATATAATCAATATTATATTTTTTAAAATAATTTTTATACAAAATATATAAATATTAATTATTTACTTTCATATTAAAATATTTTTAATAAATTATTTATATAATATAATTTTATTTATAAAATTTATATATTTATAAAAAATAAAAATAAATTATAAATTTAAATTTAAGGTTAATATAATGACTAAAGAAAAAATTTTTAGTAAAATTATTCATCATCAAATTCCTGCTAATATAATTTATCAAGATGAATTAATTACTGCTTTTCATGATATTTTACCACAAGCTCCTATTCATATTTTAATTATACCTAATATACTTATTCCTACAATTAATGATATAACCATTAAACATGAAATGATTCTTAGTAGAATGATCCTTTCAGCAAAAAAAATAGCAAAAAAAGAAAAAATAGAAAAAAGTGGATATCGTTTAGTAATAAATTGTAATGATCATGCTGGTCAAGATATTTATTATCTTCATATGCATTTAATTGGTGGACGCCCATTGGGGCCTATGTTACAAACATTTTCTATAAAATAATAAAATTAAAAATGTTTATATTATTTTAATTAAAAATTAATATTATTTGGTGTACGAGGAAAAGGAATTATATCACGTATATTTTTCATACCAGTAATATAAATCATTAAACGTTCAAAACCTAAACCAAAACCAGAATGAGGTACTGTTCCGTATCGTCGTAAATCACGATACCATTTATAATCTTCTTTATTTAATCCTACTTCTAATAAACGTTGATCTAATACCTCAAGACGATCTTCACGTTGAGAACCACCTATAATTTCACCAATTCCAGGCAATAAAAAATCCATCGATGCTACTGTTTTTTTATCATTATTAATACGCATATAAAAAGCTTTAATATTCTTAGGATAATTTATTATTACTATAGGTACTTTAAAATATTTTTCTACTAAAAAACGTTCATGTTCAGAAAATAAATTTACCCCCCAGTATACTGAATTCTTAAAATTAACATTAGAAGATAATAAAATATTTATTGCATCAGAATAATGAATTATTTTAATATTAGATGATATAAATTGTTGTAATCTATTAATTACATTTTTATCAATATTTTTTATGAAAAAATTCATATCATCCTGACATTCATTTAGAACAACTTGAAAAACATATTTTAAAGTATTTTCTGCTAATATAATAATATCATCTAATGTAAAAAATGCCACCTCTGGCTCAATCATCCAAAACTCAGAAAGATGACGAGTAGTATTAGAATTTTCAGCACGGAAAGTAGGACCAAATGTATAAATTTTTGATAAAGCACAAGCATAAATTTCACCATTTAATTGACCAGATACAGTTAAAAAAGAAGCTTTACCAAAAAAATCTTTACTAAAATCAATATCACCTTTAGATGTATATGGTAATTTATCTAAATTTAATGTAGATACACGAAACATATCACCATTACCTTCAGAATCAAAAGAAGTAATAAGTGGGGTAGGTACCCAAAAAAAACCATTTTCATGGTAATATCGATGAATAGATTGTGCTACAACATGACGTATACGTGATATTGAACCAATTAAATTACTTCTAGGACGTAAATGAGATACTTCACGTAAATATTCAAAACTATGATGTTTTGAAGTCATGGGATAAGTATTTGGATCATCTACTTTACCAATTAAATTTAAATTAATAACTTGTAATTCATAATTTTGACCTTTTCCTGGTGAAATAACAACTTTTCCAGTTATAATAACTGAACAACCTGTAGTTAAATGAAGAATTTCTTCTTTATAATTAGGTAAAGAATCATGAAGTACAGTTTGTAATAAATTAAAACAAGAACCGTCATAGATAGTTAAAAAAGAAATACCAATTTTAGAATCTCTTCTAGTACGTACCCATCCACGAACAGTAACTATATTATTAATTTTAATTTTACCATAAAGTACATCAACTATAGATACTATATTCATAGATTTTTTCTTTAATGTTAAGTATTATTTTTAATAAAATAAATATATTATATAATATATAATTATTTTCATTAAAAGTATAATATAAATATAAAATTATTTAATAATATTTTTAAAATATTATTTATTTTAAAATAAAAATTTTATTAAATATAATAATTTTATATAATTATTATATTTAATAATTAATTATTAATTTTTATAAATATTTAATCAGTATTATAATTACTAAACAAATAAAACTATTAATATATATATATAAAATTAACAATTTTTTATAATTATACCTAAAATTTAATATTTTAATATAAAAATTATTTAAATAAATATAAAACAAAAAATAAATAAAATAAACATAATTAACTTACTAATTAATTTAATATAAATTAATAATATATTTATTTTTAAAAATTATTTATTATATTTTAATATAATAATTTTAATAAAATCATATTTTTATATTTAAAATGAATATTTTAATTTATATAATAAATTTTAAAATATAAAATATAAAAAAATAATAAAATATTTATTTAATATAAAAAATTATTATAATTTTTATTTTAAAATCAATATTATTTATTAATATATAAAATTAAAAATTTTAATATATTATTAATAATATATTTAAAACATATATATTCTTTTTAAGTAAATATATCATGTAAATATACTAATTTAGCATTTTCTACTGATATTGCTAAACCTTTTTTCCAATTTAAAACAGCTAATGGTAATATATCTTCTGCTTGAGGTAATAAAACTTTTCCATTATATGTATTTAATTCAAAACCATTAACTAAATGAGGGTATTTTTTCCAACCTGATCCAACATAAATCCAATTTTTATCAATATTTTTAATATTAATAAATACTTGTTTTTCTGAAAAAACACCTTCTTTTTCATATTCCTTCCATATACCATCCTTTTGACGCTGAAATTTTCCTATATAAACTTTACCCATTTGAGCATCAAGTGCTGATAATACATATTTAGCACCAATAATTCTCCATGCTCCTTGAGCCATAGTTTGTAAAGTAGAAATTCCCAATATTGGTAAATCTACACCAAAAGCTAATCCTTGTATAATACCCATACCAATTCGTATACCAGTAAAACTTCCAGGACCACAACTAAAAGCTAACACATTAAACTGAGTTAATGAAAAATCACCTAATTTAAGTAATTTTTGTATCATAGATAAAATAAATTTTTCATGATTACGAGGATATAAATTAGATAAAGATAAAATTTCACCTTGATTCCAAATAGCAACAGAACAAGAATCAGTAGATGTATCAATTGCTAAAATTCGAATAGACATTTTAATCTCCATAACAATAAAATTAACTTTGATAAATAAAATATTTTTTATTAATTTTAATAAAATGAATAAAAAAAATAAAAAAATAAAATTATTTATTTTTTTATAACGTATAATTAACATAATTAAATAATATAATATAAAATATAAAATGATAAATAATTATGATTTTAAAATATTTAACAATTAAATATATTTTAAATACAAAATATATAAATATGAATTTAGATCATTATTAAAATGGAAATTTTTGGAAAAAATATTTTATTAAGTATTCGTGGCGATATGCTACATATAAATGCCAAAATTTAATTCGTCGTCTCCATAATAAAGGTGAAAAAGTAAAAGTTATCATGATTACTTTAGATAAATCTTTTATAACATCATTAATATTACAAACTATTTCTAGTTATCCAGTTTATAACACTTTATTGCAAGAAAATAATAAAATAACTATAAATTATATTAAATTAGGAAAATAGGCTGATCTAATAATTTTAACTTCAGCTACTGCCAACTTATTAGCACGAATTACTATCAGTATGACTAATGATTTATTAAGTATTCTTTGTATAACTACTAATATTCTTATTGCAATTATTCCTATTATAAATAAAAATATGTATCATGCTCTTGCTACACAAAATAATTTAAAAATTTTAAAAAAAGGTATATTAGTTTAGAATCCAAATAATGGTAATAAAATTTATGGTGATTTTGGATTGAGTCGTATGATAAATCCTAAAAATATTATTAATTTAATATGTTATTATTTTTTTAAAATAAAAAAATTAAAAAATTTAAAAATCATGATTACAACCGGTCCTACAAATGAAGCATTAGATCCAATGTACTTTATAAGTAATCATAATTCTAAAAAAATGAGTTTTTTTATTGCTTATACTACAGCAATTCATGAAGCACATGTTACATTAATTTCAAGACTAGTAAATTTAAAAACACCATTATTGTAATACATATAAATATAATTAACGCATTAGATATGGAATGAGAAGTAAAAAAATTATTACTAAACAAAACATTTTTATTTTTTATTCTGCTGTAGCTAATTATCGTTCTAAAAAAAATAAAATATAAAAAAATTAAAAAAATAAAATAATACTTTTATTTTAAAAATGATTAAAAATCCAGATATTATAAGTAATGTAGCATCTATAATTAAAAATCGTCCATTTGTTGTAAGATTTTATACTGAAACAAATAATTTAAAACAATATGCAAAATAAAAATTAAAAGATAAAAAATTAGATTTAATTTGTATTAATGATGTATCACATAAAAAACATGAATTTTATAGTAATACTAATGCATTACATATTTTTTGGAAAAATAGAGAAAAAAATTAGCTTTCAATCATAAAATAAAACTTAATCAACAATTAATTGATAAAATATTAAATCATTATGAAAAAAAAAATAAATATTAAAATTTTAGATTCTCGTATTGGAAAAACAATTCCATTACCAAATCACACTACTTCAGGTTCTGCAGGACTTGATATTTATGCTTGTTTAAATAAACCTAAAAAAATTATTTCTAATTCAACTATATTATTATCTACCGGTATAGCGATTCATATTAATGATATTAATTTAACAGCTATAATATTACCTCGTTCAGGTTTAGGTCATAAACATGGTATAGTATTAGGTAATCTTGTTGGTTTAATTGATTCTGATTATCAAGGAGAATTATTAATTTCTATTTGGAATCGTAGTAAAATACCTTTTATTATAAAACCAGGTGAACGTATTGCACAAATAGTTTTTGTTCCAATCATACAAATTGAATTTAATATAGTACAACAATTTGATCGTACTAAACGTAATACTAATGGTTTTGGTCATTCTGGTATAAATTAAATATAATAATAAAATAAAATACTCATTAAATTTTATAAAAATAATTATAATTATAAATAAATTTAATATTTTAAATTCAATAGATTGTTATAAATATTAATATTTTATATTTATTAATTTTATTAAAACATAAAAAATATTTTTTAAAATTTTATACTAAATATATAATAATAATATATTATTTAATAATAAATTTTATTTAAATAACGTTCTACATCTAATGCAGCCATACAACCACTACTAGATGAGGTAATTGCTTGACGATAAATATTATCCATTACATCTCCTGCTGCAAAAACTCCTGGAATTGAAGTTTGTGTAGAATAATTATTTATACCAAAATTTACTTGAATATAATCATTATTTAAAACTAATTGATCTTTAAAAATATTAGTATTTGGAATATATCCAATAGCAATAAATACACCAGATACAATTAAATATTTAATTTCTGTATTTATTTTTGTACTACGTATTCGTATACCAGTTACACCTTTTTTATTACCTAATATTTCATCTATTTCATAATTATTATATAATATTACTTTACCATTATTTACTTTTTTCATCAAACGATCAATTAAAATTTTTTCAGCATTAAAAATATTTCTACGATGAATTAAATAAACAACAGAAGCAATATTTGACAAATATAATGTTTCTTCCAGTGCAGTATTTCCTCCACCAACTACAGCAACATCTTGATTTAAATAAAAAAAACCATCACAAATTGCACAAGATGAAACTCCTTTACCTTTAAAAATTTCTTCTGAAGATAAACCTAAATATTTAGCAGAAGAACCAGTAGCAATAATTAATGCATCACAACTATATTTACAATTATTACTAAAAAGTATAAAAGGTTTCTGAGATAAATTTACACTAATAATATAATCTGATATAATTTTAGTATGAAATTTTTCTGCATGTTTACGAAAACGATCCATCAAATCAAAACCAGTTATAACATTATAATCACCAGGCCAATTTTCTACTTCATTAGTAGTAATTAATTGACCGCCTTGTTGTAATCCAGTAATTAATACTGGATTTAAATTAGCACGTGCTGAATATATAGCAGAAGTATAACCAGCTGGTCCAGAACCAAGAATTAATAATTTATTATGTTTAATTTTATCTATCATAATTAACCTTTTAATTTTAAATTAAATAATATTAATAAAATATATAAATAAATTTATAAAAATTATATAAAATATATTAATATATATTTTTTATATCAATAGATTCATCCCATAATCTATTAAATTCTTGCAAATATTTTTTAGTAATATCTGGTTTATTTCGTAAATAAATTACATTTTCTGCATTATGTAATGTTGCATTTTTTGTATAATTAAATGATCCTGTTTCAAGAGAATTATTATCAATAATCATAAATTTATTATGCATAATAGAATATTTATCATTTAATCTTACCGGAACTTTATGATTAGCTATATAAGTTATAGCGGTATATCTTCCACTATTAGATTTTTTATCAGCAATTATACGAACATTAATTCCATGTTCATAAGCATTAACAATAGCTAATGCAATAGGTTTACTAGTAAATGAATACGCAGCGACATCAATTGAAATTTTTGCTTCTTCAATCGCTTTTAAAATAATTTTTTTCGCTGTCTTTCCTGGTGAAAATCCAACTTCTATATCATATAAATTAGTACTTGCTAAAATTGGAAATATAAATATTATAATACACAAAAAAGTTATAATATTTTTTTTATTAATTTTACTCATCTTAATATATACTCTTATAATAAAAGATATTAATCTTTCTATTCATCAATAAAAATATAAAAATTAATATATAAATATAAAATAATTAAATATTAATTTTTTTTTTAAATTTATATAAAATATTATTTTTAAAATTTTTATATAAAATTATTAAATTTATAAAAACATTATTATTTATTTTAATATTCATTAATAAATATTAAAAATATAATTAATTTTATTTATAAAAATAATCATTATATAATAAAAAAATATTATATAACATTTAAATTAATTTATAAAAATTATTCATACTATATATATTTAATATTTTATATTTATTATTATTAAATATTTTTTATAAATTAATAATATTTGATACCGAGGATGGGATTCGAACCCATAAACCTATTATGGCACTACCACCTCAAGATAGCGTGTCTACCTATTTCACCACCTCGGTATTAAAAATATTTAATAATTTATTATTAAGGAATATCACTATTAGATATAGAAGAGGATAATGGGTTAATAGTTTTATTAGAAGTTTCTATATGATCTAAATTTTCCCATTTATTATTAATTTTATTTTGATTACTACTCATATTACCTAAAATTAAACTAATAATAAAAAATAAAATTGCTAAAATTACAGTAATACGAGTTATATAACTACTAGAATGATTTGCACCAAATAAAATACCAGAAGTACCTGTTCCTAAAGAAATACCTGCTTCAACATCTTTATCTTGTTGCAACATAATACAAATAATTAACCAAATTGAAATTAATAAAAAAAATATCATAAAAATTTCATACATAATTATACCTATAATAAATTATTTTATTATATATAAAAAATTATTAAAAAATATTATAATTAAATTAATATAATAAATTTTATAAATAAAAATAAAATTATTATAATATATGGCAGGGGCGGAGAGAATTGAACTCACGACATCCGGTTTTGGAGACCGGTACTCTACCAATTGAGCTACGCCCCTATAATATATTAAATTTTGTTTTTTATTAATATAAATTTTATTTTTAAAATAAATAAAATTTTATAATTATATTATGAGTTAATTTTATATAATGTCAAGAAACGAATAATAAAAATTAAAAGTAATAATTAAAATTAATATATTAAATTAATATAAATTACTAATATATTTAAAAATAAAATATATCATATAATAAATAAAAATAATCTTTATTAAAAAATTAATAATATTTATATATATAATATTAAATCTTAAAATAAAATTTAAATCAAAATGAATAATTCAAAAATTCGTATAGCAATTACAGGTGCTAATGGTCGTATGGGACAGAATTTAATTCGAACTATACAAAAAACAAAAAATGTAATATTAGCAGCAGCATTAACACATAAAAATTCTAATCTTATTGGAATAGATATTGGTGAATTAATAGGTATTAAAAAAATAGGTATTCCATTGTGTAATAATTTAAAAGAAATAGAAAAAAAATTCGATATTTTAATTGATTTTACTTCTCCATCTGGTACTTTAAAATATTTAAATTTTTGCATTCAAGAAAATAAACCAATTATTATTGGCACTACTGGATTTAATGAAATTAATAAAAAAATCATTTATAATGCAGCAAAACATATTGGTGTTTTATATTCTCCTAACTTTAGTATTAGTGTAAATTTAATGATAAATTTATTAAAAAAAACCACTGAAATTATTGGTAAAAATAGCGATATAGAAATAATTGAAACACATCATAAATATAAAAAAGATACTCCATCAGGTACTGCATTAAAAATAGGAAAAATAATATCTAAAACATTAGGATATCAATTAAAAGATTATACAACATATACTAAACAAAAATATATTAATAAAAAAAAATTTAAAAACATTAAATTTACAAGCTTTCGTATTAAAGATGTTCTTGGTGAACATATTGTTATATTTAATAATCTAGGAGAACAATTACAAATTATTCATAAAACTTCTAATCGTTCAATTTTTGCTATTGGTGCAATACATGCCGCAATATGGCTTCATAATCGTGGAAAAGGATTTTTTAGTATGAAAGACGTACTAAATATTAATTTTTAATAAAAATTTTTAAAAAAAATAATTAAATAATTAACGCCATTTTTTAAAATAATTTATAAGAGAATTAGTAGAACTATCATGACTATTAATTTTTTGTATACCTTCTAATTCCGGTAAAATTCGATTAGCTAATTCTTTACCTAATTCAACACCCCATTGATCAAAACTAAAAATATTTAAAATAATACCTTGTGTAAATATTTTATGTTCATATAATGCAATTAAACTACCTAAACTAAATGGAGTAATTTTACGTAATAAAATAGAATTAGTAGGATGATTACCTTCAAATACTTTAAATGGTATTATATGTTTCATATCTTCTATATTTTTTCCATTAGCTATAAATTCAGATTTAACCACATCTGATGATTTAGAAAATGCTAAAGCTTCAGTTTGAGCGAAAAAATTTGATAATAATTTAATATGATGATCATTTAAAGGATTATGACTAATTACAGGGGCAATAAAATCACAAGGAATTAATTTTGTTCCTTGATGAATAAATTGATAAAATGCATGTTGACCATTAGTACCTGGTTCTCCCCAAATAATAGGACCAGTTTGATACGTAACTCGATTTCCATTACGATCAATACATTTACCATTTGATTCCATATTACCTTGTTGAAAATAAGCAGCAAAACGATGTAAATATTGATCATATGGTAAAATAGCTTCAGTTTCTGCACCAAAAAAATTATTATACCATATACCAATAAGAGCTAATAAAACTGGTAAATTTTTATTTAATGGAGTTTTTTTAAAATGTTTATCCATCTCATATGCACCACTTCTTAATTCTTCAAAATTTTCATAACCAATTGATAATGCAATGGATAAACCAATTGATGACCATAAAGAATAACGACCACCTACCCAATCCCAAAATTCAAACATATTTTTAACATTAATTCCAAATTTAACTACTTCATTTACATTAGTAGAAAGCGCTATAAAATGATTTTCTATATATTTTTCATTTAAAGCATAAGACAAAAACCAATTACGAGCAGTATAAGCATTTGTCATAGTTTCTTGAGTAGTAAAAGTTTTAGAAGCAATAAGAAATAAAGTAACTTCTGGATTTATATATTTTAATGTTTCGGCAATATGAGTACCATCAATATTAGAAACAAAATGCATATTTAAATGATTTTTATAAGGACGTAATGCTTCTGTTACCATATAAGGACCTAAATCAGAACCACCAATACCAATATTTACTATATCCGTAATTGTTTTACCGGTATATCCTTTCCAATCACCATTAATAACTTTATTACAAAAATTCTTCATTTTACTTAATACTGAATTAACTTCTAACATAACATTTTTACCATCAACGAAAATAGGACGATTACTACAATTACGTAATGCAATATGAAGAACTGCACGATTTTCAGTATAATTTATTTTTTTACCAGAAAACATTGATGATATTGCATCTTCTAATTCAGTTTCTTTTGCTAATGCTTGTAATTTTTCTAAAGTTTCAGTAGTAATTCTATTTTTAGAAAAATCTATTAATATTTGATTATTAAATACAGCAGAAAATTTAGAAAAACGATCTATATCTTGTTCAAATAAAGAAGTAATACAAATATCTTTTATTTGTAAAAAATGTTTTTTTAAATCTTTCCAAGCAACAGTATGAGTAGGATTAATATTTTTCATAATATTTTTTAAATTTTCAGAATTAATATATAAATAATTTAATTTTATCTTAATATTGTAATAAAAATAATATTTTTATTTAAAAAAAAATAATAAAATTTAACTTTACTTTATCATCTTTATATAAAATATTATACTACTATATAAAATATAATTAAAAGATATAAAAATATAGATTAAATATAAAAAAAATAATAAAATAAATTAATATAATATTATATACTTATATAATATTAATATTATACTTAAATAAATATCTTAATATTATAAAAATAAATTAACTAAATTTATTTTTATTTTAAAATTTTAAAAATTATTTAAATTAATATTATCTAATATTAATTTAAAATATTAAAATATATAATTAAAAATTTATGTTTTTTTTTAAAAAATTTAATATAATTTATATAAATCAATAAAAAATAAAATACTTGTAATATAAAAAAAAACTTGTTATTAATCTATATGCTATAATTAAAATGAAAGCGCTTGGCTATAAGATGCCATCCTTAGATAGCATTCTTAATACGAGGCTTTATATGATTCAAATAGTACCAAAAAATTCTATTATAATAGCTAAATTTGGTGGTACCAGTGTTGCAGATTTTATAGCTATGAATCGTAGTATAAATTTAATTATTTATAATCCTAAAATACGTTTAGTAGTATTATCTGCTTCAGCTAATGTTACTAATCTTCTTATTTCTCTTACAAAAAAATGTGATTCTAATCAAAAAAATGCTTTTTTTAATAAAATTAAATATATTCAATATAATATATTAAATCATATTAATTCACCAATACTTATCCGAAAAAAAATTGATTATATACTAAAAAAAATTAATATATTATCAAAATCTTTAAAATTAGCTAATTCTCCAATATTAATTGATGAATTAATGAGTTATGGAGAACTTATGTCAACTTTATTATTTGTAGAAATATTACGCAATCGTAATATAAAAGTTAAATGGTTTGATATACGAAAAATAATGCGTACTAATGATAATTTTGGTTATGCTAAACCAAATAGATTTATATTACATATATTAACTCAAGCATTATTAAAACCATATTTAAACAAATATTTAATAGTAACTCAAGGTTTTATTGGTAGTGATAAAAATGGTCGTACTACTACATTAGGACGTAATGGTAGTGATTATACAGCTATGTTATTAGGTGAAGCTTTACATGTAAGTCAAGTTAATATTTGGACAGATGTATCAGGTATTTATACTACTGATCCTCATATAGTACCATTAGCCAAACGTATTAATAAAATAACTTTTAAAGAAGCAAAAGAAATGGCAATTTATGGTGCAAAAATATTACATCCTTCTACATTATTACCAGCATTACGAAGTAATATTCCAATATTTATTGGTTCTAGTAAACAACCAAATTCTGGTGGTACATTAATATGTAAAACTATTAAAAATTCACCCATGTTTCGTGCACTTACTCTACGTCATCAACAAATTCTTTTAACATTACGTAGTTTAAATATATTTTATAATAATGGATTTATTAATGAAATATTTAAAATATTAACTATATATGATATATCAATTAATTTAATTACTACCTCAAAATTAAATATAATATTTACTATAGATACTAATAATTATACATTTTTTACTAAAAAATTATTAATTAATTCATTATTTAAAAAACTATCTTCAATATGTCAATTAAAAATAGAAAAAAATCTTACATTAATAACTTTAATTGGAAATTATTTATCTAAAAATTCTAATATATATAATAATATATTAAAAATTTTACATCCTTTCAATATTCGTATGATATATTATATTTCTAATAATTATAATTTATTTTTTTTAGTACATAAAAAAGATGCTGAATTAATAATTAAAACTTTACATTATAATATTTTTGAAAAAAAAAATTAATATTTTTAATGATATAAATATACTAAATAATTATATTTATTATATATAATTTATTTTTTATAATATTTTATTATTTTTTTATTTTTAATCTAATACATTATGTGCTACCGCACAAAAAAGTGAATTTAATCGTTTCATATCACCTAATAATCCAAGATGTAATGAACTAGTTTCTATACTTTGTACATTTTGTTTATGTAAACGATCAACATGTGCATATGCATAACGACGATCTAAAATACAAAAACGATGTTTTGCACGCCTTAATTTTTTAGCACTCGCTATATCACTAGATAAAAAAACTGATAAACTTAAACGAAAATTATCTATTAAACAATCATATAAAATATTTAATTCTAATAAACCATCAGATGAAAATTCTCTACGTGTTGCATGTGATTTTACTAAAATATCAGAAGTCATACGTTCAATAATATCACCTGCTTGCTCTAGATTAAGAGCCATATCAATAATTTCAGCCCAATGATGAGAATCTTCTTCTCCAAGATCTTCTCTTTGAATTTGTGCTAAATATAATTTAATCGCTGTATATAATACATCAACATCATCATCAAGTCGACGTATTTCTTTATCTTGTTCAAATTTACCATGTAATACTTCTCTATGTAATATCATCATATATTCTATAATATCACCCATACGTAAAGTTTCACGTGCTGCATTAGCTAATGCTAATGTTGGGATGTTTAATGAACTAGCATCTAAATATCTAGGTCTAAAATATACATTATCAACTGATATTTCTGTAATTAATACATTACATAAATTAGCCATAATTTTAGTAAAAGGAATTAACATAAAACAACGAATTAAATTATAAAATACATGAAAATAAATTACAGCTTCTTTATTACTACTAAAAACTTGACTAACTATATCACCATAATAAATAATAAATGGAAAAACTAATATACATCCAATTAATTTAAATAATAAACTACCTAATGCTACTCTACGACCAGAAGAATTTTGACCACTAGTATTAATTATTGTTAGTAAACCACTACCAAGATTTGCACCAATAACTAGACATAATGCTACTTTTAATGAAATTATACCAGATGCAGCTAAAGTTGCAGTTAAAAGTACTACTGCTAAACTAGAATAACTAATTATAGTAAATAATGCACCAGTTAATGAATCTAACATTACATCACCAGTTAAAGATGAAAATAATACTTTAATACTAGAAGCATGAGTAATTGGAGTAGTAGCAGAAATAATTAATTCTAAAGCCATTATAATTAATCCTAAGCCAATACTCACACGTCCAATATGACCAATCCGTGTTTGCTTACAACTTAGAAATAAAAATACACCAATTAAAATTAATAATGGAGATAACCAAGAAAGATCAAAAGTTAATATTCGAGCCATTAATGCAGTACCAACATCTGCACCTAACATAATTACTAATGCTGGTTCTAATTCTACCAAACCTTGTGAAACAAATGAAATTACCAATAATGTCGTAGCATTACTACTTTGTACTAATGCAGTAACACCGATTCCAGAAATAAAAGCTAATATTTTTTTTTCAATATTATTACTTAATATACGACGTAAATTAGAACCATATACTCTCATTATTCCAGTACGTACAATATGAGTACCCCATACCAGCAATGAAACAGACGAAAGCAGGTTAAGAAGGGTTAACACAAAAATGTATACTCCATAAAATTCTTATAAAGAATATTTTACTTAAAAATTTAAAATTAATTAAAAATATTATTATTTTAAAAATATAAAAAATTTAAAATATATTTTTTAAAATATTTTAAAATAAAAAATAATTTTATATTTATAATTAATATAAATATTATAAAATATAATTAAGAAATATATCTTCATCTTCTAAAATTATCATTGTTTAATAAATAAAAAAATTATTTTAAAATAAAAGAATTATATAAATAAGATTTAATGATATGATTTAATACACATAATATAAATATAATTTTTATATATTTAATAATTAAAATATTTTTAAAATCATAAAAATTATATATTAAAAAAATTATAAAAATATATAATATTTTATAAAAAATAAATACAATCAAAATAAAATAAATTTATAAAAATATAATAAAATATTATTTAATAAATAATATTTTATTTATATATAAAATTTATTTTAAAAATTATTATTTTAACAATAATATTCATAAATTATTTTTATTTTATATTTTATTAAAATTTAGATTACTTTAAAATTATTTTTATAATATTTAGATAATGTCATATTAACTGTATAATGTTTTAACCAATCAAATAATTTTTCTAAATCATAATATAATTTTTCAATATCTTTTTTATTTTTAAATGTTGGACTACCATTAGGCATTAATTCAGAAGAATGCAACATTAACTCTAAATGTGGGTATCCTTTTTCTAAAGATATTTTAACTATTTTTTTCATATTTTTAAAATTTTTACCATTAGGTCGTAACCAATTTACTGATGAAAAATACTTTTTTCCTAAAAATTTATAATATTTTTTTTTACATATATCTATTAATACAGAATTTTTATATTCGATACTCATTGGTACTTCTAATAATTTAGAAATACCTGGTTTAGAAATATTACATAAATCCATAAAATAAGGTTGTGATGGAAAATAACGATAATCTGTTCCACCATTTCCTTTGGGGTTACCTAATATATATTTCCAATTTATCTTTGGTGTTACAGAACAATCTACTTGATAACCATATTTTAATAATAATAATGCATAATATTTATTAAAAGCCCATCTACCAGCACGATGACTTAACATTTTTACCTGAAAAGTATCTTCTAATAATTTAGTTATATAATCAATTTTTAAAGACATATAATTCATAGGATATTCAATTAAATATGGTTTATGATACCAATCATTATCAGTTAATGAAATTAATGGAGGAGTATTCCATGCATGCAAATGCATGCCAATTTCACCAACATTACGTAAAATTATATCGCGAGCAAACTCAACATATATTGGATTTAATACCATTTCATAATTTGTAAGATATACTGGATATAAATGATATTTTTCACAAAGAATTTGAAAACGAGGCAAAAAAAATACATTTTGTGTAAAAATACAATTATTATTTTCCCAAAGATTATCTCCTTCAGTATCAATAGTAATAAAAAATACAGGTTTCATTATATTAAATTATCCTAATTTTATAAAATATTTAATAAAATAATACAATTTTAAATATAAAATAATAAGATTATTTATAATATGTTATACTAATAAAATTAATTTTTAAAATTATTAAAATAATAAAATATTAATCAATTATATTTAAATTTTAAAATATAAAATTGTAATAATACATTATTTTTATAATAAATCTATAAAATAAAATTTAACATTAAATTACATAAAAATTATATAAATATTTTATAAACATATTTTTTATAAAAATTAAATAATATGAAAATTTATCGATTAGCAATTATACGTCAAAAATATCGACCAGATGGTGGAAGTGAACGTTTTGCATCACAAATGATAAGTATATTAAAAACACAAAATTTAAATTTAAATATTATTACTAGAAAATGGAAAAATATTATAAATTCTAATTGTAATATTCATTTATGTAATCCTTTTATATTTAGTCGTATTAATCGTGAAAAAGGATTTTCTAAAAAAGCCAAATTAATTTGTAAAAAAGAAAAATTTGATTTAATACAAAGTCATGAACGTATTTCTGGATGTGATATTTATCGTGCTGGAGATGGCGTACATCGTAGATGGTTAATTCAACGTGCACGAATAATGTCAAAATGGAAACGTAAATTATTATTTTTAAGTAATTATCATCGTTACATAATAAATGCAGAACATAAAATGTATTCTTCACCAAAATTAAAAGCTATTATTTGTAATTCTAAAATGATAAAACAAGAAATTATTGATGATTTTAATATTCCAAGTGAAAAAATATCAATCATTTACAATACTATTGATCATAAAAAATTTATACCTAGTAATACAATACAACGAAATATATTACGTAAAAAATTTTTAATCCCTGAAAAAGCACATTGTTTAATTTTTGTTGGTTCTGGTTTCGAACGTAAAGGATTATCTGCCACAATTCAAGCTGTATCTAAAACAGATAGTTATCTTTTAGTTATTGGGAAAGATAAATCAGAAAAATGTTATCATGACTTAGCAAAATCACTTGGTTGTATTCATAGAATACGTTTTATGGGTATACAAAAAAAAATATTACCTTTTTATCAAATTTCAGATGCATTAATTTTACCAACATTATACGATCCATTTCCTAATGTTATAATAGAAGCACTATCTTGTGGTTTACCTGTAATTACTAGTACAACTTGCGGAGGATCTGAATTTATTATTTCTAATAAAAATGGTTTTATTATTGATGCTCTTAATATTTCAGAAATTAGTTCAGCAATTTTATCTTTACCCCGAAAAATTTTAGAATCAAAAATGAGTAAAGAAGCTAGATTATGTATTTTATTTTATACACCATCATATCTTTTAAAAAAACTTTTTTCTTTATATAATCGATTAATAAAATAATTATGAAAATATTAATGATAATTGATGGTCTTTCTGGAGGTGGTGCTGAAAAAGTTGTATTAAATTTATGTCAAGGTATAAAAAAAATAGGACATCAAGTATATCTTATATCATTAAAAAATATTTGTCAATACTCAATTCCAAATGAAATTAATTATCAAGTAATTATAGATAATTATAAAAAACCATGGAGAAAATTAACAGAATTATCACGTCGTGCATTAGCATTAGAAAAAATAATTCATAAAATAGAATATAAACATGGTAAATTCGATTTAATCTTTTCTCATTTACATAAAACAGACAGAATTGTTAGTCATACAAAATTATATACTTCAAATCGTCTTTGGTTTTGTCTTCATGGAGTTTTATCTATTGCTTATCTTAATCATAGAAGAGGTATAAATCGTTGGATAAAAAAACGTAAAATTACTTCTATTTATCAAGGACGTAATATTATTGTAGTTTCAAAAGAAATTGGAAATGATTTAAAAAAAAATTTATCTATTATACCCAAAAAATTAATTGTTATTAATAATCCATTTAATATTAATGATATTAAAAAAAAACAAAAAGAACCTTGTAATTTAAAAGGTAAAGATTATATACTTCATATTGGTAGATTTCATCAACATAAACGTCATGATCGTTTATTAAAATCTTATTTAAAATCCGGAATTAAAGCACCACTTTTTTTAATTGGTACAGGAAATAAATCTATTATTACTAATACAAAAATATTAGCTAAAAAATTAAATATTTCAAATCGAATACATTTTCTTGGTTTTCAAATTAATCCTTATCCATTTATTTATCATGCATCTTTATTAGTACTAAGTTCTGATCATGAAGGATTTGGAAATGTATTAATTGAATCTTTATTATGTAATACACCAATAGTTAGTACTTTATGTCCAGGAGGAGTAAAAGAAATATTAAAAAAAAATAATATGTCTCATGCATTATCAGAATTAAATGAATTTTCATTATCAAATAAAATGTCATATATTTATTATAATCCACCAAAAATTAATCAAAAAAAATTATTAATTTATGATATTGATTTTATTTGTAAAAAATATTTACAAGTAAAAAATAAATAATATATTTATAAATAATTATAAATTTACAAAATATAAAATATTTAACATAATATTTAAATATATTACAATAAAGTTAAAGTTATTAAAATATTAAAATTTTTATTCTTTATACAAATATAATTTATACAAACTATAAAATATAATATTATTAAAATTATATTTATATATTATTTTTTTTCATTTGTTTTTCAATTAAATAAATTAAAATATGAATTATTTTAATATGAATTTCTTGAATACGATCAGAATAACCAAAATATGGAACACGAATCTCTATATCAGCAGAACCTGATATTTTACCACCAGATTTACCAGTAAGAATAATTATATTCATTTTTTTAATACGAGCTGCTTTTATAGCTTCAATAATATTTTTAGAATTACCAGAAGTTGAAATACCTAATAAAACATCATCTTTACAACCTAATGCTTCAATATAACGTGAAAATATATAATCATATCCAAAATCATTAGCAATACATGATATATGACTAATATCTGAAATAGAAATTGCAGGATAAGGTAAACGCTTTTTACGATAACAACCAGTTAATTCTTCAGCAAAATGCATAGCATCACAATGAGAACCTCCATTACCACAAGAAATAACTTTTTTATTAATCTTAAAAGTATTTGCTAATAATATTGCTGCACATTGAATAGCATTAATATTAATATCATCATTTATAAATCTTTTTAAAATATTACTCGCTTCAGTTAATTCATTACGAATTATATTATAATACATAAAAACTTCCCATTTAAAAAATAAATTATAAAATTATATATATTTAATATATATTATATTAATAAAATATTTAATTATTTTATTAAATTAATTATTTTAAAAAAAAAATAAAAATATTTTTAATTAATATTTAAATTTATTAAAAATATTTATATAAATTATATTATATACAAAATAATATAATTTATATAAAATATAAAAATTTATTTATATTTTAAATATTCATTATATTAAAAAATATTTTAAATAGAGTATTTATGTTTATAATTTATCATTCTAATCAATTACATTTATTAAAAATATTACTTAATACATTATTAAAAAAAAATCCATTAAAAAATCCATTACAACAAGAAATAATATTAGTAGAAAATATTAGTATCGCACAATGGTTACAAACTCAATTCACTAAAGAATTTCATATTTCTGCTAATATTAATTATTCTATTTTAGAAAAATTTATATGGGATATATTTAATAAAGTATTATTTAATATTTCTGAAAAAAATACTTTTAATACAAATACATTAACTTGGAAATTAATGTATCTTATAGAAAAATTTATTTTTTTTCCATCATTTTCCTCTTTACGTTATTATCTTACTAATGATAAAGATAAAAATAAAATTTATCAATTATCTAATCAAATAGCTTATATATTTAAAGAATATATTATATATAGACCACAATGGTTAAAAATTTGGCAACATAAGAAATATATTAATGAATTAACAAATATACAAAAATGGCAAGCAAAACTTTGGAGGGGTTTAATACAACATGAATATAAATTAAAAAAAAATAAATGGAATCCTATTAATTTATATGATCGATGTATTAATATTTTAAATAATACTAAAAATTTTTCATATAATTTTCCGCATAGAATATTTATTTATAATCTTCCAACAATACCACCAATATATTTAAATTTATTAAAAATACTTAGTCATCATATAGATATTCATCTTATGGTCATAAACCCATGTAAATATTTTTGGGGAGACATTCAAGAAAATATTTCTAAAAATTATAAAAAAAATAATATAAAAATTTATTCTAATGTTCAAAAAAAAACTTATAATTTTAATTTAAAAATAATTAAAAAATCATTTCATCAAAAAAATAAAAAAAATAATCCTCTTTTAACTTCGTGGGGGAAATTAAAACATGATTATTTACATTGTTTATTAAAATTAAATACAATAAAACAAATTAATAATTTTATAAATATTCCAACTAATAGTATGTTACATACTGTACAAAACAATATTTTAGAATTAAAAAATTGTACAATGTTTAATATTACTAATAAAAAAATAAATAAAAATATAAATAAATTTAAATTAAAATCTAATGATAATTCATTTAGTATACATAATTGCCATAATCAACAACATGAGATAGAAATTCTACATAATCAATTATTAACTATGCTCATCAAAGATCCTAAATTAATGCCAGAAGATATTCTTGTAATAGTTACAGATATTAAAAGTTATATACCATATATTAAAAATGTTTTTAATAATGTTTCTAAAAAATATTATTTACCTTTTTCAATTCCTAATTATAAATCATATCAAAATCATCCTATTTTTAAAGCATTTATTTCATTATTAGATTTACCTATAAATCGATCTACTAGTGAACAAATATTAGAATTGCTTGAAATACCTGAAATAGCAATGAATTTTAATATTGATAAAGAAGAATTAATATTACTACATCAATGGATTGATGAATCTGGAATACGATGGGGATTAGATAATCATGACATACATAAATTAAATCTACCAATTACAAAAAAAAATACTTGGAAGTTTGGTATTAAACGTATGTTATTAGGATATGCTATGCATAGCAAAATTGGTAGTTGGAAAGATATTTTTCCATATGATGAATCAAGTGGTTCAGCTATAAAATTAACTGAAAAATTAGAAATTTTTATTAATTCTATTAAATATTGGAAAGAATTATTAAATAAAAAAAAACCATTAAAAAAATGGTTACCATTATGTAAAGAATTAATAAATACCTTTTTTATACAAAATAATGAAAATACTACATTATTTAATATTATCACAACACAATGGAAAAAAAATATTAATTATGGTTTAACTGAAAAATATATAAATACAATACCATTAAATATTTTAAAAAATAATTTAATTGAACATGTTAAAAATATACCTATTAAACAACAATATATAGCTAAAAAAATTAATTTTTATTCTATAGAAAATATGCGTTCTGTTCCTTTTAAAGTCATTTGTTTACTTGGAATGAATAATAAAATCTATCCACGTACTCAAAAATTAATTGAATTTAATCTTATTAAACAACAACCTCAATATGGAGATTATAATAAAAATAATAATGATCGTGATATATTTCTTAATGCTATTTTATCAGCAAGACAAAAAATATATATAAGTTTTATTGGTTATAATATTAAAAATAATCAAAAATATCATCCTTCATTTCTAATAACAGAATTATTAGAATATTTAGAACAAATTTATTATTTAAATAATAACGAAAAATTTAATATAAATTTAAATATGCTACATATTAAAAATCATATATTAAAAAAGCATTCATATATATCTTTTTCTTTTAAAAATTTTATTTGTAATTCTAAATATAACATTTGTAATCCTTATCAATTATTAAAAAATAATAATATAATAAAATCTGTACCTTTTAATAAATTTTCACTCCCTCAAAATATAAAAAAAATTTCATTAAAGAATCTTCAATTCTTTTATAATCATCCAATTCGTGCTTTTTTTCAATTAAGTCTTGGTGTCAATTTTAATATAAAAAAAAATATATTAAAAAATGAAGAACCTTTTATTATAGATAAATTAACTCAATATAAATTAAATAATGAATTACTCCGTACTATGATAGAAGGTAAAGATTATAACTATATTTTTCAAAGAGAATACATATCTGGAAAATTACCTTTTAAATCTTTTGGTAAAATTTATTGGCAAAAACAAGAAGAAGATATGATTAATTTAGCTAAAAAAATACGTTCTGAATATAATTCAAATTATAAATTAAAAATAAATTTTAAAATTAATAATATATATATTAATGGTGATTTAAATCAAGTTCAAAAAGATGGACTTTTACGATGGAAACCCAAAAAATTATCAATAATAGATGGAATACAATTATGGTTAGAACATTTAATATATTGTTGTAATGGTGGTATAGGAAATAGTCGTATGTATGGAAAAAAAAATACAATATGGCACTTTCCATCCCTTACTTTAGATAAGGCTCAAAAATATTTAACAAATTTAATTTTAGGATATCAATATGGTTTATGTAATCCACTTTTATTACTAAATAAAAGTGGATGGGGATGGTTAACACAATGTTTTCAAAAAAATACACAAACTATAAATTGGACAAAAAAAATACAAGATAAAGCAATAAAAAATTTTTTATATATTTTTAATGGTAATCAATATATTATTGGTGAAGGAAAAGATCCTTATATACAACGAATACTTTATAATTTAGATGATATATATTTAAAAAAAATTTTATCTGAAGTAGAACATTATTTTCTACCAATTATACAAAATCATATTTTTAAAAATGATTAAATTAAAATATATTATTTTAATAAACAAATTTATTAATTAATATTAAATAGTTTAATTTATTAACAAAATTTTATAATTTTAAATAAAATAAATTTATTATAAATATTTTATTTATTAAATAAAATATATTTATTACATTAATAATATAATATAATGATATATTATATTTAATAATAAAATTATAAATATACGAAATAAATAATTCATTTAACAATAAAATATTATTCTGAAAATTTTTTGTTATTTAAACATTATTATTTAATAAAAATATTTTCTTAAATAATAATTAAAATTAACATTTATTTATTTATAATTTCTAAAGGAGAAAGTGTAACATTAAATTCTAATACAGAAATATTATTATCTTTTTGTTCTAATTGTACTTGTAACATTTTAGGATCAATTTTAATATATTTACAAATTACTTTTAAAATATCTCTTTTTAAATCAGGTAAATATGGAGGTTCTTTATCTCTACGTCGACGTTCTTCAATAATAATACGTAATCGTTCTTTAGCAATATTAGCTGTATGTTTTTTTCGAGATAATAAAAAATCCAATGAAGTCATAATTTATCTTCCTAACAAACGCTGTAAAAAACTTTTTTTTACTTCTTTCAGAAAACGATATGGACAATCCTCTCCTAATAATCGTTTTACAGTATCTTTATAAGCTTTTCCAGCATCTGAATTTGTATCTAAAATAATTGGTTCACCTTGATTAGATGCACGTAATACATATTCATCTTCAGGTATTACACCTAATAATGGAATACATAAAATATCTAATACATCTTTTATACTTAACATATCACCACGATTTACACGAATTGGATTATAACGTGTAAGTAATAAATGCTCTTTAATAGGTTTTTCTCCTTTTTCAGCACGACAAGATTTAGAAGAAAGAATACCTAAAATTCGATCAGAATCACGAACAGATGAAACTTCAGGATTAGTAGTAATTATGGCTTCATCAGCAAAATATAATGCCATTAATGCGCCAGTTTCAATACCAGCTGGTGAATCACAAATAATAAAATCAAAATTCATTTTTTCTAAATCACTAAAAATTTTTTTAACACCTTTGTGAGTTAATGCCTCTTTATCACGTGTTTGTGATGCTGGTAAAATATAAAGATTTTTAGTACGTTTATCTTTTATTAATGCTTGATTTAATGCTGCATCTCCTTGAATAACATTAATAAAATCATATACTACTCTACGCTCACAACCCATTATTAAATCAAGATTTCTTAAACCAATATCAAAATCAATTACTACAGTTTTTTTACCTATTTGAGCAAGACCTGTAGCAATAGCTGCACTTGAGGTGGTTTTACCAACCCCCCCTTTACCCGATGTAATAACAATTATACGTATCATAAAATTAATTCCTTTGGGAAAGGGTTCATTTTTAATGTTAAATAAAATTAATATTTTTTAAAATTTATATTAATTTATATCATAATATAAATAAAATATTTTGTTTTTATAAAAATTTTATTTTAAATAAATATATAAATACAAAAATTTTTTAATAAAATTAAAATTTGATATATTATTTATTAAAATTAAATATATATTAATTTTAAAATATATATAAATAAATTATACTTTTATTAAAAAATTTTATTTTAAATTAATAATATAATTAATATAATATAAATTATAAAATTTAAATTGTTGTGCTATAATGAAGATGTTGTATAGTTAAAATATTTTCTAATAAACTTAATTTTACTGCTTGACCTATATAGTTAGATGAAATTTGATCACTTAACCAATATCTACCTGCAATAGAAACTAATTCAGCATATAAATTCATACAAAAAATATGACATTTAACATCACCAGATACACCAGCTAAAGCACGACCACGCATTATTCCATATACATGAATATTACCATCAGCAATTAATTCAGCACCAGCACTTACACTGTTAATAACAATTAAATCACTATTACGAGCATAAATCTGTTGACCAGATCGTACAGGTTTATTAATTACACGTGATTTTTCTATAATATTTTTTTTAAATATATCTAATTCTATAATTTCATTAATTTTAACTTCATTAAGTAAAGGTAATCCAGTTTGAATAATTGATTGTTTTTGTTTATTAATTCGACAACCACTAATACCAACTAAATGTAAACCTATTTCCTTAATTAATTTCCAAAGTTCTTTCCAATTAATATCATTATTTAATTTAGAAATATTAATAACAATAGGAGCATTTTTTAAAAAATTAGGTGCTTGTTCAATTTTTTTTAATAACGCTTGACGTATTACTCTAAGTTCTGAAGTATATAAATAAATTACTGATAAAGTAAAATTACTACCTTTTATCTCAATTGGTAATGTTGACATTAATCCTTCACTTAATTTTGGTAACGTTAAAATTTAAAATACTATTTTAATATAATATTCAAATATTCTTTATATATCAAAAATAATACTATTTTATAAATAAAATAATTACTAAAATTAAATAAAATTTTAAATTTTTATAAAAATATATACATTTAAAATATTTTAAATATATATTAATATAAATAATTTTACTTACATAAAATATAAAATTTTAATTCAATCCACATAAAAAATTATTTTTTTTATTAAAAAATAATTTTATTTTATTAAAAAATAATTTTATTTTATTAAAAAATAAAATTTTTTAATATATTAATTTTAATAAAAATACTATTTTATTTCAATAAAAATATTATTTAAATTATTTTATATAACCTTAATTAATATATAAAAATTTATAATAAATATATTATATAAAGTTTATTTTTTTTAAAATTTTAAAATAATTATTATTAATATTATTAAATATCTTGATAAAAATTTTAATATGAACATTTAAATATTTATATACAATATTTTTATTAATATAAAATATTTTTATTATTTATGTGTAATAATATATTAAAATATATAATAATATATTTTATTTAATTCCTTTAACTATAGTGAATATTTTAATGAATATTATTAAATTAATAGTTGGATTAGCAAACCCAGGTTTAAGATATAAAAAAACACGACATAATATAGGATCTTGGTATGTTAATTTATTAGCTAAGCGTTATTGTAAAAAATTAAAAAAAGAAAAAAAATTTTTTGGATATACTAGTAAATTAAATCTTATTAATAGTACTATACATTTATTAATACCTAATACATTTATGAATCTTAGTGGGACAGCAGTATTATCAATAGCTAATTTTTATAATATTAAAATAAATGAAATATTAATAGCACATGATGAAATGGATTTATCTCCTGGTATAATAAAAACAAAAATTGGAGGTAATAATAGTGGTCATAATGGTTTAAAAGATATTCAAAACAAATTTAATAATCCAAATTTTTATCGTTTACGTATTGGTATTAATCATCCTAATGACAAAAATAAAACAATCAATTTTTTATTAAATGAACCATTACATTATGAAAAAAAAATAATTAATAAAGTAATAAATATTTTATTAGATTATCAAGAAATTATAATGCAAACAGGTAATCTAAAAGCTAATTTTTTTCATTTAAATAATATTAAAACTATAAAATATAATCAAAAAGATTTTTATAATGCATTTCTTAAAAATAATAACATAATCTTAAATAATTATATCAATAATTAAAACTATGCAAAATATTAATATGTTTTTTATTAAAAATAAATTTTATTATTAATAAATATTATTTTATAATAAATTATTAATATTATATTTTATATAAAATTTTTTAAATTATATAAAAATATAAAAATAATTTTTATATTTATCAAATATAAATATAAAAAAATAAAATATTTATATGATTTATATAAAATTTTACTTAATATTTTTAATATAATATATTTTAGTAATTTAATATTTTAAATTATAAATTTTATTTTAATTACAATTTAATAAATTTAATATAGATTTTTTAACATTATGATTACAATATAATATCTGATAAATTTGTTCAATTACGGGCATTGTTACATTATAACGTTTTGCTAAAATTAATACTTCTTTAATATTATTATAACCTTCAATTACTTGATTTATATTATCTCTTGATTTTTTAACAGTTATACCTTTTCCTAACATTATTCCAAAACGACGATTACGTGACTGATTATCTGTACATGTTAAAATTAAATCACCTAATCCTGATATACCCATAAAAGTTGATAAATTAGCACCCAAAGCAAAACCTAATTTACTTATTTCTTTAATACCACGTATAATTAAAGAAATTCGAGCATTAGAACCCAAACCAATACCATCAGATATTCCTACACCAATAGCAATAATATTCTTAACTACACCCCCTAACTGTACACCAATAATATCAGAAGTAGTATATACACAAAAATTTTTATTACAATGTAATAATTTTTTTAAATCATTAGAAAATTGTTTATTTGTAGATGCTAATATAATTGTTGTAGGCATTCCAATAGCTAACTCTTTTGCAAAAGTAGGTCCAGATATTACAGCTAATGGAATATCTTTACCTAATTTTTCACGTACTACATCTTGTAATAATCTACCTGTTTTTGATTCTAAACCTTTAGTTGCCCAAACAATTCTAGAAGTTATATGTAAATATGGTTTTAATTTATTTAATACATCACCAAATACATTACTAGGAACTACTATTAATATATCTCTACTACTTGATAATGCATAAGATAAACGATCTTCTAATAATAATGAATCTGGAAAATATATATTAGGTAAAAAAAAATTATTACAACGAGATAATTTTAATTTTTTAATATGATTAGAATTATGTCCCCATAATACTACAACATGACCATTACGAGATAAAGAAATAGCTAATGCAGTTCCATATGAACCAGCACCAATTATAGTTATTTTACTATGAATATTATTCATTACATTCCTAATAAAATATAATATTTTTATATTTTATATTTTTAAAATTAATTAATTTTATACAATAAATTAATTAATTTTAAATATATTTTAAAATATAAACATTATTTTATATATTATATATATTTTATTTTTAATAAATATATAAAATTAATAATTTATATAATACAATTTAAATTTTATATGACATGGCTCCTCTGACTGGACTCGAACCAGTGACATACGGATTAACAGTCCGTCGTTCTACCAACTGAACTACAGAGGAATTTTTTATTTTAAAAATATTATATACTATATTTTTTATTTATGTCAATAAAACATTAATAAAATTTATTAAATAAATAATATTAATTTAAAAATAAATTATTTATATATTTATATATTTATAAAATATATAAATTATTATCATAATAAATTAATTATTATTTATAATTATTAATTAATTAAAAAATATATTTTATATTTATAAATTAATACATAATCTAATATAAATAAAAAATAATAAATAATTTTAAAAAATAATAAATAATTTATATATATATTAAATTATTATTTTATAAATTAACTTTATTATTTTATATTATATTTAAATAAAATATTATAATAAAATATTAAATTAATATATAAAATATTAAAATTTATTTATTTTAATTTTAATTAACTATATAATATATTTTATATATAAATAATATTTATATTTTAAATATATAATATCAAAATAAAATAATAATATAATTTAAAATATATATTATATTTTATTATAAAATTTATAAATAATAAATTATTTATAAATTTTATATATTAATAAATATAAAAAAAATTAAATATATAATTTTCAATATATAATTTTTTTTATAAAAACTATTAATATAAGGTTAGTATGTTAAATCCTAATTTATTACGTTATGAACTAGATACAGTTGCTGCTAAATTAATTCAACGAGGTTTTATACTTGATATAAATTTATTACGTTCACAAGAATCTCGACGAAAAATTCTTCAAATTACAACAGAAAAATTAAAAGAGGAACAAAATAATAAATCAAAATTTATTAGTATAATTAAATCACGTGGAGAAAATATACATTCATTAATTAATACATTAAATCAATTAAATAAACAATCTAATATAGCAGAAATAGAATTAAATACATTAAAAAATGAAATTAAAAATTATGCTTTAACAATACCAAATTTACCAGATATTTCTGTTCCATTTGGAAGAAATAATAATGAAAATAAAGAAATTAGTCGTTGGGGAAATCCAAAAGAATATAATTTTACTATACGAGACCATGTAAATTTAGGAGTAATATCTGGTGGATTAGATTTTGCTGCAGCAGCAAAAATTAGTGGATCTCGTTTTGTAGTAATGAAAGGACAAATAGCTCGTATGCATCGAGCACTATCACAATTTATGCTTGATTTACATACTAATAAACATGGATATATAGAAACTTATCTTCCATATTTAGTTAATTATAATACATTATATGGAACAGGTCAATTACCTAAATTTAGTTCAGATCTTTTTCATATACAACCATTAAAAAATAAATTTAATAATAATAATTATGCATTAATTCCAACTGCAGAAGTTCCATTAACTAATTTAGTACGTGATGAAATTCTAGAAGAAAAATCTTTACCATTAAAAATGACAGCTCATACTCCATGTTTTCGATCTGAAGCTGGTTCTTATGGCCGTGATACTCGTGGTTTAATTAGAATGCATCAATTTGATAAAGTTGAAATGATTCAAATAGTTAAACCTGAAAATTCAATGAAAGCATTAGAAACTTTAACATTTCATGCTGAAACAGTTTTAAGATTATTAAATTTACCATATCGTAAAATGTTATTGTGTACTGGTGATATGAGTTTTAGTGCATGTAAAACTTATGATCTTGAAGTATGGTTACCATCAGAAGATAATTATCGAGAAATTTCATCTTGTTCTAATATGTGGGATTTTCAAGCACGACGAATGAAAATTCGATATCGTAATAAAATTAAAAAAAAACCATGTTTAGTTCATACACTTAATGGTTCTGGATTAGCTGTTGGTCGAACTTTAATGGCAATTTTAGAAAATTATCAAAAAGAAGATGGTCGTATTAAAATTCCAACAGTATTACGTTCTTACATGGGAGGAATTAAAATTATTGGATAATATATTTTATTATAAAATAATAAAATAAATATATATATCATATAAAACTTTTATAATTTAAACATCATTAACATCCAATATAAATATCCAGAAAGTAATATTGATATAGGAAGAGTTAAAACCCAAGCTAATAAAATATTTTTAACTGTTTTTGTTTGAAGACCTGCACCATCTATTATCATTGTTCCAGCCACTGCTGATGCAAGTACATGAGTAGTAGATACAGGCATACCAGTATAACTAGCTACACCAATTGATATTGCAGTAGTAATTTGAGTAGATAAACCTTGAGCATATGTCATTTTTTTATTACCAATTTTTTCACCAATAGTAGTAGAAATACGTTGCCATCCAATCATTGTACCAAATGATAATGATATAGCTATTGCTGCTATAATCCACATTGGTGCATATTCAACAGTCTTTAATAAATCTTGATGTATATTTTTTAAATATTTTCGATCTACTATAGAAGTTTCAGGTAATTTAATTATATTATTTACTATATCACTAATATATAATAATGATTTACGCATTTGAATACGTTGTTCTAATGTTAATTTATTATAAGTATTTAAATTATATAACTGTTGTTTAATTAATTTTATATTTACTATAGGATAATTAGAATTATTATAATAATTAATCGATTTTTTAAAATTAAATTGTTTATACAAATTTAATATATATGGTGATAAAGATACTATTGATGGTAATTGTAAAATATGTTGTTTAGAATAATATTCTAAACAAGATATTGCATTACGTGTACGAGTAATATCATCATTTGTAGCATTTATATTAATTACAAAATTTAATGGTGAAATACTAATAAGTACTAACATAATTAAACCAATACCTTTTTGTCCATCGTTAGCACCATGTGAAAAACTAACACCAATAGCTGATAAAATTAATGAAATACGAGTAAAAAAAGGTGGTTTATTTTTTCCAAAAAATTTTTTATGTTCTGTAGGAGTCATATGGATACATTGATATTTTTTATTAATAAATATATATTTTCTTAAAAAAAATATTATTATTCCAGAAATTATAATACCCATTAAAGGAGAAATAATTAACGATAAAAAAATATCAATCATTTTAGATATATTTAATGAATCTATTATTGGTGTAGAATTAATTATTGCATGACTTAAACTAACACCAATAATTGAACCAACTAAAGTATGAGAACTAGAAGAAGGAAGAGCATAATACCAAGTACTGAAATTCCAAATAATAGCTGAAAATAGTATAGAAAAAACCATAATTAGTCCTTGTCTTGAACTAATATTTAATAATAAATTTATAGGTAATAAATGAACAATAGTATAAGCAACACTTAAACCACCAAATATTACACCAAAAAAATTAAATAAACCAGCTATAATTACTGCAAATTTTGAACGTATAGAACGAGTATATATAATTGTAGAAACTGAATTAGCTGTATCATGAAAACCATTAATAGCTTCATAAAATAAAACAAAAAATAATGCAAGAATTAACATTGAACTAGTATAATAATTTAACCCAGTAAACAAATACATCATAAATATTAATCCAATCTATGGATATACATATTATACCTTATTAAAAATAATAAAGTCGAAAAAAAATACCTAATATTTTTTAATATTATTTTTTTATAATATAAATATAAAAAATTATTATAATATATACGTATTTATTAAGCTAGTATTTATATACTATAAATATAATTAAATTTTATTATAATATTTATATTATTTTTTAACAAAAATAAATTTTAATAATTTATACATATTTTAAATATAAATTTTTTTTTAAATGTCTAAAACATTTAATTCATGTAAAATTAATATAAATATTTATACAAAAATTATATAATTTAGATATAAAAATTTTATATAAAAATTTAATTAAATTAAAATTATAAAAAATTAATTAATAATTATAATCTTTAAAAAAAAATAATATATTTAAAATTAATAATATTATTTACATTTTGTTACTAATAAAATATATAAAAATTATATTAAAAATAAATATAATATTAATTAAAAATTAATTTAAATATCATAAATAAAATAAATATTATTATTTAATATTTAAATATTAATTTCTACATTTATAAAAAAATATTAACATTATATATAATACTCAAAAAATAAATATAAAAATTATAATTAATTAATTTATTAATAAAGAATATAAATATTTTAATTTATATTATTTAATATAATTATATTAAATAAAAATTTATTTATTAATATTAATATAAATAATATTTATTAACGAAAGATTAAATTAGATACTTAATATCTGTATATTATTTGAATCGTAATTATAAAATATTAATGATTATTAAATTAAAATATATTATTATTTATTAAAAATTATTTTAAATTTATAATAAGTAAAATGTTAATAATATATTTTAAATAATATTAAAAAATATATTTTAAAATGACATAAAAAATATTATAGTAATATATTTTTAATATTAAAGAAAATTTTTAATAAATCAAATAAAAATATAAAAACTAAATGATTTATTTATAATAAAATTATTAAAATTTATTAATAAATTTTAATAATAAATAATAATTAAATTTATTTATACTATATTAATATATAAATATAATAAAAATATATTTTATTTAATTATAAAAATAAAAATTATCATAAATTTTAAACAAAATAAAATCAATGAAAAATTAAATTTATACTTTATATTTTCAAAAATTATATTTATTGTTTATAATTTAAAATCTATATAATATATAATATTTTATATAAAAAATTAATTTATTTATGATCTATAATATCCAATATTTAATTAATAATACTTTATAATAATTTATTTATATTTTTAATATAAATATTATTATTTTAATAATATTATATTAATTATTATTTTTTTTTAAATATAATTTTTATTAATCAATATTCTTTTTACAAAAATATAGTTCATTTTATTTAATATAAAAATTATAAATAATAAAATTATTTAACTTTTTAGTAAAAATTAATTTATATATAAAAATTTTTATATAAAAAATAAAATACATATAATTATAAATTTAAAATTTATTTATAATTCAATTAAAAACAAAATTTACATTAAAATAATTAATATATTAAAAATGAACATTATTAAACATACTTTACGAGATCACCAAATGGAAGGATTAAAAATGCCACCACATTCATTAGAAGCTGAACAATCAGTATTAGGTGGTTTAATGTTAGATAATAAAAGATGGGATATAGTATCAGAACATGTAGTATCTAATGATTTTTTTAGCCGACCACATCGTTTAATTTTTAGTGAAATGCAATTTTTAATAGAAATTAGTAAACCAATTGATTTAATTACTTTATCTGAATCATTAGAACAAAAAGGTAATTTAGATTTAGTTGGTGGTTTTGCTTATTTAGCTGAAATATCAAAAAATACACCAAGTGCTGCTAACATTAATGCTTATGCTGATATTGTACGAGAACGCGCAATAGTACGTGAAATGATTTCAGTAGCTAATGAAATTGCTGATGCAGGTTACGATCCTAAAGGACGTAATAGTGAAGATTTACTAGATTTAGCAGAATCTTTAGTTTTTCAAATTGCTGAAAATCGAACTAACAAAGATTTTGGACCAAAAAGTATTGATCATATTCTTGAAAATACTATTTCAAAAATTGAACAATTATATAAAAATCCAAATGATGGTGTTACCGGTCTAGATACTGGATATCAAGATTTAAATAAAAAAACTTCTGGTTTACAAAAATCAGATTTAATTATTATTGCTGCACGTCCTTCAATGGGAAAAACTACCTTTGCAATGAATATATGCGAACATGCTGCAATGACACAAAAAAAACCAGTGTTAATATTTAGTCTTGAAATGCCTGGAAATCAAATAATGATGAGAATATTAGCATCATTATCACGAGTAAATCAAACACGTATTCGTACTGGACAACTTAGTGATGAAGATTGGGCTAGAATATCTAGTACCATGGGATTACTTTTAGAAAAACGAAATATGTATATTGATGATTCTTCTCGATTAACACCAACAGAACTGAGAGCACGTGCACGTCGTATTTTTCGTGAACATAATGGATTAAGTTTAATTATGATTGATTATTTACAATTAATGAGAGTACCTAATTTATCAGATAATCGTACATTAGAAATTGCTGAAATATCTCGATCATTAAAATCATTAGCAAAAGAATTACAAATACCAATTATAGCATTATCACAATTAAACAGAAGTTTAGAACAGCGTGCTGATAAGCGTCCAGTTAATTCTGATTTAAGAGAATCAGGATCTATTGAACAAGATGCAGATTTAATTATCTTTATCTATCGTGATGAAATGTATACTGAAAATAGTAATTTAAAAGGAATTGCTGAAATTATTATAGGTAAACAACGTAATGGTCCAATTGGTAGTATAAGACTTACTTTTAATGGTCAATGGTCACGCTTTGATAATTATGCAAGATCACAATATAATTAATTTATTTAAAATAATAAAATAATAAAATATTCTTTATTTCAAGTAAAAATATAATGATAAATACGAAAAAACAAAATACATTTTATATTCATGATTATGAAACATTTGGAAAAAATCCATCAACAGATAGACCAGCACAATTTGCTGGAGTACGAACTGATATGGATTTTAATATAATTGATGATCCATTAGTAATGTATTGCTCTCCATCTAATGATTACCTTCCAGATCCTGAAGCAGTAATAATTACTGGTATTACACCACAAATAGCAAAAAACAAAGGTCTTGATGAAGTAAATTTTGCTTATAATATTCATAAAGCTTTTAATATACCTAATACTTGTATTGTAGGATATAATAATATTAATTTTGACGATGAATTTAGTAGAAATATATTTTATAGAAATTTTCTTGATCCATATTCTTATAGTTGGAAGAATGGAAATTCTCGTTGGGATTTAATACATGTAATACGTGCTTATTATTCTTTATATCCAAAAGGTATTATTTGGCCTAAAAATAAACATGGATATATAAGTTTTCGATTAGAACATATTACACAAGCAAATAACATCCCTCATACTCAAGCACATGATGCTATATCAGATGTTTATGCTACTATAGCTATAGCTAAAAAAATTAAATTAGCACAACCAAAATTATTTAATTTTTTATTAAAATATCGTAAAAAAAATCAATTAAATACTCTAATTAATATTACTAAAATCACTCCATTAGTATATATTTCTAATATATTAGGAGCAATACGTAATAATACTACATGGATTGTTCCTATAGCTTGGCATCCTCAAAAAAAAAATATAATTATTATATGTGATTTATCTTGTGATTTAACATTATTATTAACATTAAAAATTGAACAATTACAAAAAAAAATATTCAATGATACAAATAATATAAATATAAAAAATTTATTTACTTTGCCATTAAAATTAATACATATGAATAAATGTCCTATATTAATACCAGCTAAAATATTATCACCACAAAATGCAGAAAGATTAGGTATTAATAGAAAAAATTGTTTAAAAAATTTAGAACTATTACATAAAAATCAACATATTAGAAAAAAAATAATAAAATTATTTTCTAAAAATGAAATATATAAAAATTATATAAATACAGACGTAGATTCTCGATTATATGAAAAATTTTTTAATAATTTTGATAAAATTATTATAAAACAAATACAAAAAACTAAACCAGAAAATTTATCAAAACTTAATTTAAAATATTATGATAATCGAATACCAGAATTATTATTTCGTTTTCGTGCACGAAATTATCCAAATACATTAAATGATTATGAAAAAAAACATTGGTTAGAATATAGAAAAAAAAAATTAAATACAGAATTTATAAAAAAATATTTTATAAAAATAGAAAAACTTTATCAATTATATAAAAATGATAAAGAAAAAATTAAAATTTTAAAAGAATTATTAAATTATAGTTATAAAATAATCAACTAATTATTATTATATATAAATAATACTATTAATAATAACATTATTAATTAATATATAAAATAATTATAAAATATTAAAATAATAAAATATTTAAAATTCATGTATAAATTATTTTTTAATAAATTAAAAATTTAATGAATATAAATAATTTTTAATAAAATATTTATATTTATAATAATATTAATTAAATTATTATTTTATATTATTCAACTGTTACTGATTTTGCTAAATTTCTAGGTTGATCAATATCAGTACCTTTTATTAAAGCTATATGATAAGATAATAATTGTAACGGTATACTATAAATAATTGGTGCTATACTTTCTTCTATATTAGGCAATGAAATAATAGTCATTCCATTTTTTTTAATAAAACCTGAATTTTTATCAGTAAAAATATAAAGTATTCCTCCTCGTGTATATACCTCTTCAATATTAGATTTTAATTTTTCTAATAATTTATTTTTTGGTGCTATTACTATTACTGGAATATTAGAATCAATTAATGCTAATGGACCATGTTTTAATTCACCTGCTGCATAAGCTTCAGCATTAATATAAGAAATTTCTTTTAATTTTAATGCTCCTTCCATAGCTATAGGATATTGATCACCACGTCCTAAACATAGGATATATTGTGTTTTTATAAAATTTTTTGCTAAAATTGAAATTTTTGAATCTATAGATAAAATTTCTTCAATACGAGAAGGTAATGATTGTAAAGCCTTCAAAATATTATATTCAATATTTTTCGACATTCCATTAATACGACCTAATCGTACTACTATCATTAATAATACTGCAAGCTGTGTAGTAAATGATTTAGTAGAAGCTACACCTATTTCAATTCCAGCTTTAGTCATTAATACTAAATCAGACTCACGTACTAAAGAAGAATGATCAACATTACATATTGTTAATGAACCAAGATAACCTAATTTTTTTGATAATCTTAAAGCTGCTAAAGTATCTGCAGTTTCACCAGATTGTGATAAAGTTATAATTAAAGTATCTGATCTTACAATAGATTTACGATAACGAAATTCAGAAGCAATTTCTACTTCACAAGAAATAGATGCTAATGATTCAAACCAATAACGTGCTACCATACCAGAATGATAAGAAGTACCACAAGCAATAATTTTTATATGTTTCACTTGAGATAATAATTTATTATCACTTAAAGTAAATTCTTTAAAATTTATTGTATTATGAATAATACGACCTTCTATAGTATTAAACAATGCTGATGGTTGTTCATAAATTTCTTTTTGCATATAATGACAATATGTACCTTTTTCATAATCATTATTTTGTATTTTAGATTCTATTTCGGGACGTTCAACAATATTTCCTATTTTATCAAAAATATTTACAGTATAACGAGTAATTTGAACTAAATCATTTTCTTTTAAAAAAATAAAACGTTTTGTTACTTGTAATAATGCTAATTGATCAGAAGCAATAAAATTTTCACCAATACCTAATCCAATTACTAATGGACTACCAGAACATACTCCTACTAATATATCAGGATTACGATAATCCATTATTACTATACTATAAGAACCATAAAGTTGAGGAATAATACTTTGTACAACTTCTAACAATGTTTTATTTTTTTTAAATTCCCAATTTATTAAATGAGCAATAACCTCAGTATCAGTAGAAGAATCAAAATAATATCCACGTTTAATAAGTATTTCTCGTAACTGTTCATAGTTTTCTATAATACCATTATGAACTACAGTAATAAAATCAGAAATATGAGGATGTGCATTCATTTCAGATGGTATTCCATGTGTTGCCCATCTAGTATGAGCAATACCACTTATACCGTATAATTTATTTTTTTTAAGAGCATCCTCTAATTTTTTTACTTTTCCTACACATCTTAAACGATGAACATGTCCATATTTATTTACTACTATCAATCCAGAAGAATCATAACCACGATACTCTAATGAATATAATCCCTTTAATAAAATTTCTACAATATCTCGTTGTGCTACTGCACCTATAATTCCACACATAAACTATGCTCCTATATCACATAGCCTCAAGATATACTTTATAATTTTTATAAATTTATATATTTAAAATATTTAATTAAATATTTAATTAAATTTTAATACTATATAAATATAAAAATATTAAATTTTCACTTTATATATAAATATATATTAAAAAAATAATTTTATATATATTTTAATAATATATATTATATAAATATATTTTATTTATTAAAATTAAATATATAAATATTATTTAATTAAATATTTTTAAATAAAAATATTTAATTAATAAATAAATTAATTAAAATTTAAAAAACATTTAAATTTTAAATTATTTTTTATTATTAAAAGTTTTTTTTTCTGGACGTAACCAACCTTTAATATGTTGTTGTTTAATTCGACTTAATACTAATTCATTTTCATTAACATCACAAGTTACTGTTGTTCCGGCAGCAATAGTAGAACCTTTACCAATAGATACTGGCGCTATAAGTTTAGCACTAGCACCAACAAATACATTATCATGAATAATTGTATTATGTTTATTTAAACCATCATAATTACAAGTAATAGTACCAGCACCAATATTTACATTGGAACCAATATCTGAATCCCCTAAATAACTAAAATGACTTATTTTAGAACCTGTACCCAAATTAGTTTTTTTTATTTCTACAAAGTTACCAATTTTTACATTTTTATCTAATTTAGTACCAGGACGAAGATGAGCAAAAGGTCCTACAACACAATTATCTGATATCACTATATCTTCTAATATACTATACGCATTAATTTTACAATTGTTACCAATATTACAATTTTTTAATATACATCCAGTACTAATTATTACTTGATTACCTAATTTAACTATCCCTTCTAATATTACATTACTATCAATAGAAATATCTTGACCATAAAAAATTTTACCACGTAAACTAAAACTTTTTGGATGTAATAATGTAACACCAGATAATAATAATTTTTTTGATTCTGTTAATTGAAATTCTGCTTCAGCTTCTGATAATTGAAAACAATTATTAATACCTTTAACTTCATTAGAATTTTCTACATGTATTGTTTTTATTTTTTTTCCATCAGAATAAGCTAAAGAAATAATATCTGTAAAATAATATTCTTTATAGATATTATTATTTTTTATCATATTTAACCAACGTTTAAGATCATATCCGTTAGCTATTAATATACCAGTATTTACTTCATTTACCTGATATTTTTCAAAAGTAAAATCATAATTTTCAACAATACCAATTACATGACCATTTTTACGTATAATACGTCCATAACCATTAGGATTGTTTAATGTTGTTGTTAATAAACCTATACCATCTTCAGGTTTTTCTTTTATTAATTTAGTAAGTGTATTTATAGAAATTAATGGAACATCACCATACAATACTAATATATCCTCATTATCAGAAAAATATGAAGAAACTTGTTTCATTGCATGTCCAGTACCTAATTGTTCAGATTGAAATACCCAGTGCAAATTAAAAGTAGATAAAGTATTTTTTAACAATTCACTATTATGACCATAAACAAAATATATATTATTCGCATTTAATTTTATTGCTGTATCAATTACATATTGAACTATTGGTTTACCTGCTAACGTATGTAAAACTTTTGGAAGATTTGAATACATACGTTTTCCATTTCCTGCAGCTAAAATTACTACACTTAATTTATTTTTTAACATAAATAACCTAAGAAATATATTTTATATAAATAAAATAATATTATTTATCAAAATAAATTTTTATATTTTTATATCAATACAATTTTTACTATAAATATAATTTATTTATAATTTTATTATATTATATAAAATTTATTATATTTAATTATAAAAATAAAAAATTTATACTATAAACAAAATTAAAAAATAATTATATAAAATTAAAAATAAATAATTATATAAAATTAAAAATTTTGATTATATTTAAAATAAAATTTAAAATATTATAACAATATATATTTTATTTAATTTAAAAATAAATAATTTATAAAAAAATTATTTTAAATAATTAAATTATTTTTTAAATATTTTTTAAAAATATTTTTAATTGATATTATTTTTTATATCTAAATAAGTTTTATTAATAACATTAGTTAAAATAGTAACTATATTAAATTGTACTTCTAATATACCATTAAACAAATAAATAGACTTTTTTTTATCATATTCTGTAATAATATTAATTATACCAGATTTAATAGTAGTTAATAATGGTGTATGTTTAGAAAAAATACTTAAATCACCTTCACTACCTTTTATGTTAATTTTTTTTACTAAACCAGAAAAAAGTTGTTTTTCTATACTTACAATATTTAAATAAAATGTCATAATTATATAACCTATATAGAAAAATTATAATTTTTTTGCTTTTTCAATAACTTCATTAATAGTACCTACCATATAAAATGCCTGTTCTGGTAGATGATCATAATCACCTTCTATAATTCCTTTAAAACCAGAAATTGTATCTTTAATAGATACAAATTTTCCCGGTATACCAGTAAAAATTTCTGCTACAAAAAACGGTTGAGATAAAAATTTTTGAACTTTACGTGCACGAGAAACTATTAATTTATCTTCTTCAGATAATTCATCCATACCTAAAATAGAAATAATATCCTTTAATTCTTGATATTTTTGTAAAATAAATTTTACACTACGAGCCACATTATAATGTTCTTTACCAACAATAGAAATATTTAATTGACAACTTGAAGAATTTAAAGGATCTATAGCTGGATAAATACCTAATGAAGCAATATCACGATTTAACACAACAATTGCATCCAAATGTGAAAAAGTAGTTGCTGGTGAGGGATCAGTTAAATCATCTGCTGGAACATAAACAGCTTGAATAGAAGTAATAGAACCAGTTTTAGTAGAAGTAATACGTTCTTGTAAACATCCCATTTCTTCAGATAATGTTGATTGATATCCTACTGCAGATGGAATACGTCCTAAAAGTGCTGATACTTCAGTTCCCGCTAAAGTATAACGATAAATATTATCAATAAAAAAAAGAACATCACAACCTTCATCACGAAATTTTTCAGCAATAGTTAAACCAGTTAATGCAACACGTAATCGATTACCAGGAGGTTCATTCATTTGACCATAAACTAATGCTACTTTATCTAAAACATTAGAAGCAATCATTTCATAATAAAAATCATTACCTTCACGTATACGCTCACCTACTCCAGCAAAAACAGAATAACCAGAATGTTCAATTGCAATATTTCGAATTAATTCCATCATATTAACAGTTTTACCTACACCGGCACCACCAAAAAGACCTATCTTACCTCCTTTAGAAAAGGGACAAATTAAATCCATTACTTTAATACCAGTTTCAAGTAATTCTTGAGAATTAGTAAGTTCTGTATAATTAGGTGCAGAACGATGAATACTCCATCTCTCTATTTCATTAATTTTACCTTTTTGATCTATAGGATCACCTAATACATTCATCATTCTACCTAAAGTAGCTTTACCTACTGGAACTTGAATAGGATGTCCTAAATTTTTTACTTTCATACCACGACGCAAACCATCTGATATTCCCATTGCTATACATCGAACTATACTTAAATTTAATTGTTGCTGTACTTCTAAAATCAGTTTTTTATTTCCATTTTTAACTTCAAGAGCATCATATATTTTTGGTATAGCTTCCTGAGGAAATTCAACATCTATTACAGAAACAATAATCTGAACAATTTTTCCAGTCATCATATAATATACTCTACCTTCAATTTATAAATTACTTAAATAATAGAAGCTCCAGAAGTAATTTCAGTAAGTTCTTGTGTAATAGTAGCTTGACGAGCTTTATTATGAATTAATTGAAATTTTTTTATTAAACTATTTCCATTATCAGTTGCAGATTTCATTGCAATCATTCTAGAAGCATTTTCACTAGCTAAATTTTCTATAAAACATTGATAAATTTGAGATTCAATATAAGAATATAATAAAATATTAAATAATGTTTTAAAATCAGATTCATATAAATAATCCCAATATTTTTTTTTAATTTTGATATTATTTATAGGTAATAATGGTAATAATTGAATAATTTTAGGTTTTTGAATCATTGTATTAACAAATTTATTACTTACAATATATAATTTATTAAAATTTCCTACATTGTAATATTTTAATATTATCTTTACTAATTTCATTAAATCTAATAAAGAAGATTGCCTACTAAAATTAGTAATTTTAGTAAGAATTTTGTAATTTAAAGAACTAAAAAAAGAAATAGCTTTAATACCAATAAGTATTAAATTTATTTCAATTCCTTTTTGAGATAAATGTTTTATATCTATTAATAATTTTAAAAATAAATTATTATTTAAACTTCCACATAAACCTCGATCAGTAGATATAATTACATACATTACACGTTTAATTTTACATAAATTCAAATATGGATGTTTATATTTTAAATTTTTTAAAATAACATTATTAATTACTTGATGATAAGCTGTAATATAAGGATGATTATTTATAATACGTTCTTGTGATTTACGCATTTTAGATGCAGAAATTAATTCCATTGTTTTTGTAATTTTTTTAATATTATGAATAATATTAATTTTATTACGTATTGCTCTTATACTAACCACCCTTACTCCTTAATTTATAAATTAAAATTTATATATTTTATATACAAAAATATTTATATTAAAAATAAATATCTTTAAAAATATTAAAAATATTTTTTAATTTTTCTTTTATATCATGATTAAAATCACCAATATTATTAATATATTTCAATATATCACTATGATGATGTTCAACATAAGAAATTAAATTAGTTTCAAAATAATTAATTTTTTCAATTTCTATATTATCAAGAATACCACATTCTGCAGCATAAAAAATAAGAGATTGATGTTCAATTGACATAGGCATATATTGTTTTTGTTTTAACAATTCAGTTATTTTTTGACCATAAATTAATTGTTTACGAGTGATTTCATCTAAATCTGAAGAAAATTGAGAAAATGCAGCTAATTCACGATATTGTGCTAATGTAGTACGTATACTACTAGATAATTTTTTCATAATTTTAGTTTGCGCTGCACTACCTACTCTAGATACTGAAATACCTGGATTTACTGCTGGACAAATTCCTGAATTAAATAAATTAGATTCTAAAAATATTTGACCATCTGTAATTGAAATTACATTAGTAGGAATAAATGCTGATACATCACCTCCTTGAGTTTCAATAATTGGTAAAGCAGTTAATGATCCAGTTTTATTTTTAATTTTACCTTTAGTAAAATGTTCAACATATTTAACATTTACACATGCTGATCTTTCTAATAAACGAGAATGTAAATAAAATATATCACCTGGATAAGCTTCACGCCCTGATGGACGACGAAGTAATAAAGATATTTGACGATAAGCAATAGCTTGTTTAGATAAATCATCATATACAATTAATGCATCTTCACCATGATTACGAAAATATTCTCCCATTGTACAACCAGAATAAGGAGCAAGATATTGTAATGAAGCAGATTCAGACGCAGTAGCTACTACAATAATAGTATTAGATAATGCATCATATTCTTTTATTTTAGACACTACATTAACAACACTAGAAGCTTTTTGACCAATAGCTACATAAATACATTTTACTCCAGATTTTTTTTGATTAATAATCGTATCAATTGCTAATGCAGTTTTACCAGTTTGACGATCACCAATTATTAATTCTCTTTGACCACGACCAATAGGAATCATAGCATCAATAGATTTATAACCTGTTTGTAATGGTGTACTAATAGATTGACGTTCTATAACACTAGGTGCTTCAGTTTCAATTGGAAAAAATCCATTATTTTTAATTTCTCCTTTACCATCAATTGGTATTCCAAGTGCATTAACAACACGACCTAAAAAATTATAACCAACTGGTACTTTTAAAATATGACCAGTACATTTTACTTTCATTCCTACAATTAAATTAATATAAGATCCTATAACTACAGCACCTACATAATCACGAATTAAATTTAATGCAATGGCATAAGAATTATTCGGTAATAAAATCATTTCACCTTGCATAACTTCAGATAAACCTTGTATATGAATAATTCCATCACTTACAGAAATAATAGTTCCTTCATTATAAATTTCTAAAGATATATCAAATTGATTAATACGTTGTTTAATTAATTCACTGATTTCAGTATAATCTATTTGCATATTTAAAACTCCAAATTAAGATTGCAAAATATCTGACATACGTAATAAACGATTACGAATACTATCATTCATAACTGTATTTTTAATACGAATTATTATACCAGAAAGTAAAAAATGATCAATTTTACAATTTAATTTCACTTTACATTGAAAACGTTTTTCTATCATTAAAATAAGCATATCTTTTTGTTTTTTAGTTAATATTTTAGCAGAAAATACTTCTACTTTTATAATAGATTCCCAAGAAGAACGTAACGTAATAAAATGCTTTACTACTTCAGGTAAAATAAGTAAACGTCTTTTTTCAGCCATAATCTTAATAAAATTAATAGCATACTTATCAAGATGATTTTCGCAAATACTAATAAATATTTTAGTAGAAATCTCTTGCATAACTATATTAGTTAATATTTGGTATATTTTTTTATCATAAGTAATTTTTGCTGCAAATTCTAACATCTTTTGCCAACACTCTATATTTTTTTTTTCAATAGAAAAATTAAAAGCAGCTTTAGCATATGGTCTAGCTATAGTTAAAGAATTAGATATCACTACAAATATCCTTATAATTTATCAATTATTTTATTAACAATGATATTATTATTATTTTTATTAATAGATTGTTCAATAATCTTTTCAGTACAAGTAATAACAAGAAAAGAAACTTGTTTACGTAAATTTTCATAAGCTATTTGATATTCATGAGAAATTTCAAATTTAGCTTGTTCTAAAATTTTTTTACGTTCTTTTTCAGCTATAATTTTTACAGTATGTATTGTTTCATCTTGATATTTATTAGCTTTTTCAATAATAGTTTTTGCTTCTTTCTTAGCAGTTTTTAAATAATTATCTGCTTTAATTTTTGCTAAATTTAAATCTTTCTTTGCATGTTCTACTAAAATAAGACTATTAGATATTTCCTGTTGACGTTTTTCAATAACAATCATTATTGGTGGCCATACATATTTCATACAAAATAAAACAAATAAAATAAATGATATAGCCTGACCGATTATCGTTGCATTAAAATTCACAAAATTATACCTCTCTAAATTAATAATTTAATTTATTTTATCCAGCAGCAAACATAACATACATACCTAAACCAACAGTAATCATAGGAATTGCATCAACTAAACCCATAATAATAAAAAATTGTGTACGTAAAAGAGGTATTAAATCAGGTTGACGAGCAGCACCTTCTAAAAATTTACCACCAAGAATACCAATACCAATAGCAGCACCTATAGCTGCTAAACCCATCATTACCGCAGCAGATATATATAACATATCTATGTTTAAATTTTCCATAATATTTTCCAATTTTAAATAAATAAGGTTATTTTAAAAATATTAATTTTCTTTTAATGCCATTGATATATAAACAGTTGTAAGAATCATAAAAATAAAAGCTTGAAGAATAATTATTAAAATATGAAATATAGCCCAAGGTAAACTAAACATCCATTGTAACCACCATGGTAATAAACCAGAAATTAAAATAAATATTAACTCACTTGCATACATATTACCAAATAATCTAAATCCTAATGAAAATGGTTTTGATAAAATATTTATACTTTCAATTATAAAATTAATAGGAATAAATATAGGATGATTAAATGGTTGAAGTATTAATTCTTTTAAAAAAATTAAAATTCCTCTTTTTTTGATACTATAAAATAAAATTAAAATAAAAATATCTAATGCCATAGATAAAGTAATATTAATATCTGCAGTAGGCACTATACGTAACGTAGATAATCCAAAAAAATAATTACCTATCATAAGAAAAAAATTTGTTGGCAATAAATCCATAAAATTCATAAACACAACCCAAACAAATATAGTTAAAGCTAATGGAGCAATAACTTTATTTTTACCATAGTAAATATCGTGAACATTATTATTAATAAATATAATAATTAATTCAATAATAGTTTGTAATTTACCTGGTACATTGCTAGTAGCAGAAATAGCTATCTTTCGAAAGATATATAAAAATAATATACCTAAAAAAATAGAAAAAAACATTGAATCAATATTAATTGATAAAAATCCAGTACCTACTGTAAGTTGTGTTAAATGATGAATAATATATTCTTTTAAATTCCAGTTTTTTTCTAAAAACATAATATTTTATCCCTTTGAATTTAAATTAATTAAAATAAATATTAAAATATTATTATAAAATTTTAATTTTAATTAAATAAATAAAAGTTTTAATAATATATATTTTTTTTAAAAATATATATTATTAAAAAATTAAATAAAATTAAATTTATAATTATATTAAAATAAAATATTTTAATATAATTTATTTTTTATTATCTAATTATTTTATTAAAATTTTTAATTTTTATATTATATTTAACTTTAAAGAAAATTAAAAGATTAATAAATATAATTTTAAAATATAATTAAATAAATTTTTAATTTTTATAATTAATAAATTAATAATTGTTTTCTAAATAAAATTTATATTTTATTTATATATCCTATTTTTTTTAACCAAATTAATAATATTGAAATTGCTACTGGAGTAATTCCATCTATACGTGAAGCTTGACCAATTGAATAAGGTTTATAATCATTCAATTTAGAAATTACTTCATGTGAAAGACCCGGGATATTATGATAATTAAAATTTAAAGGTAATATAATATTTTCATTTTTTAAATTTTTTTTAATTTCTTTTTTTTGACGATCAATATACCCTTGATATTTAATTTGAATTTCAACTTGTTCAAAAGTTTTTATATCTGTTAAAGTTGGTAAAAAAATGTCAATATTAGTTAATAATGAATAGTTTATTTCAGGACGACGAAGTAAATCTTCACCATTAATTTCATGTAATAACGGAGTTTTTAATAAAGAATTAATTTGTTTAATATTTTGACTATTCGGATGTATCCAAATATTCTGTAAACGTTGACGTTCTAATTCAATATTTTCTTTTTTTTTACAATAACTAACCCAACGTATTTCATCTATTAAACCTAATTTATAACCTTTTTCAGTTAAACGTAAATCTGCATTATCTTCACGTAATGATAAACGATACTCAGCACGTGATGTAAACATACGATAAGGTTCTTTAGTACCTACAGTACTAAGATCATCTATTAATACTCCAAGATATGATTGATCACGACGTGGTATCCACCCTTCTTCTTCATTAGCATAACGTCCAGCATTAAGACCAGCTAATACCCCTTGAATTGCAGCTTCTTCATAACCTGTAGTACCATTAATTTGACCTGCAAAAAATAATCCATGAACAAATTTACTTTCTAATGTTAATTTTAAATCACAAGGATTAAAAAAATCATATTCAATAGCATAACCTGGTCGAGTAATATGAGCATTCTCCATTCCTTTAATAGAACGAACAATTTCTTTTTGTATATGAAATGGTAAACTAGTAGAAATACCATTTGGATAAATTTCATTACTTTTTAATCCTTCCGGCTCAAGAAAAACTTGATGCGATTTTCGATCAGAAAATCGAATAACTTTATCCTCAATTGAAGGACAATAACGCGGACCAATTCCTGTTAAAATACCAGTATATATTGGACTATAATTAATATTATTACGAATTATTTCATGAGTTTTTTCATTAGTATAAGTAATATAACATTCTATTTGTTTTGGATGTTGATTAACATTACCAATAAATGAAAAAATTGGAATAGGTATATCACTATATTGAGGTAATAAAACACTAAAATCAATTGTACGAGAATCAATACGTGGTGGAGTACCAGTTTTTAATCGATTAATACGAAAAGGAAATTCTTGTAAAGATTTTGATAAAGAAATAGATGAAAAATCACCAGAACGTCCCCCTTTACTACTCTTTAAACCAATATAAATCTTACCATTAAGAAAAGTACCTGTAGTTAATACTACTGATTTAGCATATAATTTTAATCCAATATGAGTAATAACACCCAACACATGATTATTTTTAATAATTAAATCATTTACTTGTTGTTGAAAAATTACTAAATTAGATTGATGTTCTATTGCATAACAAATAGCCTGTCGATATAATAAACGATCAGCTTGAGCACGAGTAGAACGTACTGCATGACCTTTACTTGAGTTCAATATTCTAAATTGAATACCAGAATGATCAATTGCAATAGCCATCAATCCACCAAGTGCATCAATTTCTTTTACTAATTGTCCTTTACCAATACCACCAATAGCTGGATTACAAGACATTTGACCTATTGTATCAATATTATGTGTTAATAATAATGTTTTACGTCCTATACGTGATGAAGCCATAGCAGCTTCAACACCAGCATGACCACCGCCAACAATAATTACATCATATTTATTTAAATAAAACATCAAATTTAACCTCAATATATATAATTTAAAATTATAAAATTATTTATAATTAATGTATATAATAATATATTAATTATTAAAATAAGATATTTATTTAATTAAAGATTCTTTATTATATTTATAATTATATTAACAATATTCTGTTAATAAATAATAATTGTTTTTTTATATCAATACATTACGTAATATTACAAACTGTGGATAA